>NZ_CASGGV010000089.1:0-4789 GCF_949319125.1 Frankia sp. Hr75.2
CCGGCCTGACACAACAGAGCCGGACAGGTTATTCCGACCGCCGTGGAGCTGACCTGCGTCGATATCAAAGAGAACCAAGGAGAAGTGATGGGCTTCTACGACGACCAGATCCTGCCCCGGTTCATCGACCTTGCCCTCGGGAGGCCGATGGAGCCCACCCGGGCCCGCGTCACCACCGGCCTGTCCGGCGAGGTCCTGGAGATCGGGTTCGGTTCCGGGCGTAACCTGCCCCACCTTCCACCTGAAGTCACCCGGCTCCTGGCTGTGGAACCCGCAGCCGTCGGCCGCAGGCTGGCGGCCCGCCGCATCGCCGCCGCCCCCATCCCGGTCGAGTTCGTCGGCGACGACAGCCAGAGGCTACCCGTCCCGGACGCATCGGTGGACCACGTGCTGGTCACGTGGACCCTGTGCACCATCCCGGACGTCGACCGGGCGCTGCGTGAGGCGCGCCGGGTGTTGCGACCCGGCGGCACGGTGCACTTCGTCGAGCATGGCCGTTCACCCAACCACCGTGTCGCCCAGCGGCAAGAGCGCCTCACGCCCCTATGGGGAAAGGTGTTCGGCGGCTGCCACCTCAACCGGCCTGTCGATAATTTGATCGAAAACGCCGGGTTCACGCTCGACACCGTCCAGACGTACCGGATGGGCGGGCCGGAGCTCTTCAGCTTCGCCTACGAGGGCATCGCGTCGAAGTAAGACTGACCTATAGGGCGACGGAAATCAGTCTGGGGCTGTCCTGGAATTAATGTGACGGCGCGGCTGCTGGCATGGGAGGACAGCAGGACGTTCGAGGGCTTGAGCGTAGTAGCCGATGCCGGCCTGGTGGATAACGGTGAGGCCCCTGCCGCGCCGGTCGCTGGCGTGTCCAGGTAGGCTCCCGGCGCGGGGCCGTAGCCGCCGATCGCGTTGCCTCGACGGCCTGTCGTGCGAACTCGCGTCGCTGCCGCGCTGGAGAAGGCGGTCGGTGACCGGCGGTTCACCACGGATGTGGCGCGGAGCTGTTCGCGCTGGTCGCCAACCGTGCGAAGCTGCCCGCGGCCAAATGGGTCTGCGAAGACGTGGGCATCCCCGATGGTGATGGTGACTCACCGGTCGGGGTTCCGCCGCTACGGCAAGTCCATGGACCACCGCGACGACCTGCCCCAGGGTGTGATCGGCTTGGTCGTCCCCCGGACAACTTGCGCGTGAAGGAAGTCCGCGTCGACGGGGCAGACGGCACCGGGGTGCCGTGTTCTGGGGAGCCAGGGTATGTAAGGCGGCCCTGACCGGTCGAGCCTTAGACGGCGTGAGCAGGTTCGGTGAACACGGCCGATAAGCAGCGTCTGTGAGCCAACGCCGCGCGCAGGATTCTCAAGGGTGGCGACTTGCATTTCCCTGACAAGCGTGCGCACTGTCGGCCGATGCTTCACCGTGCTCATACCCGGTCCGAAAAAGCAAGCGGCACCCCGAACTTAGCCGATATCCGTTGCCCACGGGTCTGGCCGGCTCGTCAAGCGCGACAACCATCACACGGAAGATGTAGAGCGCCTAACCCCGGGTGATTCATTTTCGCTGCTAGGGTTCACTCTCGACCCGCACCCGACCGGACGGCTTCTCGAACCCGGACCTCGGATCGCACGGCACCTTCTTCATCTCGCCGGAAGCCGCCGATCTGGAACAAGAAGTCTACCCCTGCACCTGTTTTATGGCCGGGGCAATTTTGCCAGCGCACCTTCTGGAGTACCTGTATGTCTGCTGACAGCGCGACCGCCACCCCCGTGCGACCGGGCACCCCCGCGGCCCCGCCCACGAGCCATCACCTCGGCCTGGCTCTGTTCGTGATCGCCGCAGCACAGCTGGTGGTGGTCCTCGACGCCACGATCACCAACATCGCTCTACCCAGCATCCAGACCGATCTCGACGTGTCCGACGCGAACCTGGCCTGGATCGTCAACTCCTACGCGCTGGCCTTCGGTGGGCTGCTACTGCTCGGCGGACGCACCGGCGATCTCTTCGGCCGGCGACGAATGTTCCAGACCGGCATCGGGATCTTTACGCTGGCCTCACTGCTGGGAGGACTGGCCCCTAACGAGGCCCTGTTGATCAGCGCCCGCGTCCTGCAAGGCATCGGCGCCGCGCTCGCTGCCCCCAACGCGCTGGCCCTGATCACTACGACATTTCCACCCGGCAAGCCCCGTAATACGGCTATGGGTGTGTACGCCGCGATGGGAGGTGTCGGCGCCACAGTCGGTCTGCTGTTGGGCGGCACACTCACCGACGTCCTGAGCTGGCGATGGGTCTTCTTCATCAACGTCCCCATCGGCCTGGTCGTCCTCGCCGGAACCCGAAGCCTCGTCGAGGCCGAACGCGACCCGGGCCGCGTCGATGTCCCCGGCGCTGTCACGGGAACGGGCGGCCTGATCGCACTGGTCTACGGCATCACCCACGGCGGCGCGCACGGCTGGAGCGACAGCGCCACCCTGACCGCCTTCGCCGTGGCGGCCGTGCTACTGGTGACGTTCCTTCTCATCCAGGCCCGGACCGCCCACCCGATGATGCCGCTACGGCTGTTCCAGGACCGCAACCGGTCTGGTTCCTACGCCACGATGCTGCTCATCGGTGCCGGCATGTTCGCGACCTTCTACTTCCTGACGCTGTACATGCAGCTCATCCTCGGCTACAGCCCCGTCCGGACCGGCTTCGCCTACCTGCCCTTCAGCTTCGGCATCGCCATCGCCGCCGGTGTCAGCTCCAAACTGGTCACCCACGTCGCCCCCCGCGTGATCGCCGGACCGGGCCTGCTCGCGGCGGCCGCGGGCATGCTCTGGTTCGCCGCCCTCGATCCGGACTCCCCGTACGCCGGACACCTGATGCCGGCGATGTTCCTCACCGGGCTCGGCCTCGGCCTGAGCTTCGTCCCCATGACACTCGGCGCAGTCAGCGACGTTGCACACGAGGACTCCGGGATCGCCTCAGCACTCCTGAACACCGCCCAGCAGATCGGCGGAGCCCTCGGCCTCGCGGTCCTGTCGACCATCGCCACCTCCACGGCTGACAACAAGCTTTCTGAAGCCGCCGGAGCCCTCTACCAAGGCCTGGCCACGAACGACATCAACCTGATCGCGAGAGCACAGGACGCACTGACCCACGGCTACGCCATGGCCTTCGCTGCCGCCGCCGCGATGTTCCTCGCCGGTCTGATCGTCACCGCCACCGCCATCAACGCGGCCAGGCAACACCACACCGAGGATGCGCCTCCCGCACACATCGGCTGACCTGGCTGGCGGAGTGAAGTCCCACACGCTGGCCCCGCCAATCGCCACCGATGATCTCGTAACAGGCGAGTGGCACCCGGTGACGAGAACGCATGCCGAACGCGCTTCCCGACGGCGTGACGGCCGCGCTGCCCCGCCGATCTGTCTGTCGTCACCGCGCCCCATCAGAGCAGAGCGGCGATCGCGCCCGGTACTGTTGCGTCCCAGGAAAACGCGGCATGCCGGGTCGGGGCATTCCCTGCGGACGGTGCCGACCCAGCGTTCCACGATCGCGTTCGCCTGCGGTGACTGTGGTGGTGCGCGCACCACGTCGCCACTGATTTCAATCCCCCGCCCCTTATAGTGCGCCCAGCCTGTCGAAACTAGTCTCGATTTTCCTGTCCGTGGACTCACGCGCCATCCGATCAGAGTTATCCAGCCTCTTCCTCTGTAAATACCAAGCCATAAATTTACCTCTTGCCAAACATTTCAGATAAACTGATATAACCTCGTTAGGGTGATGTCGCCGACATGTTAGCTCGATAGTCTGGTGCCGCAGTAGTCGGGGTTTAGAGCTTGTCTCACGTGGCCAGTTTCTTCCAGCAGGTCAGCGTCGCTGCCAGGGCGAGGAATCCGAGGAAGTTGTGGCCGTTGCGTTCGTAGCGGATAGTGAAGCGGCGGTAGCCGCCGAGTCAGGCGATCGTCCTTTCGACCTTCCACCGGTGGCGGCCGAGCTTCTCGCTGGACTCGATGCCCTTGCGGGCGATCCGGGGCACGATGCCGCGGTCGCGCAGGAATCGGCGCAGGTCGTCGCTGTCGTAGGCCTTGTCGGCGCGCAGCTTGACGGGCCTGCGGCGCCGCGGCCCGCGCCGGGAACGGACCGCGGGGATCCCGGTGACCAGTGGGATCAGGGCGTGGCCGTCATGCAGGTTGGCACCGGAGACGCCGACGACCAGCGGGAGACCGGCGGCGTCGGTGAGCACGTGCAGTTTCGAGCCGGCCTTGCCGCGGTCGACCGGGCTCGGACCGGTCAGCGAGCCCCGCTCGCTCGCACGCTCGCGGAGTCCACGATCGCCGAGGTCCAGTCCACGTTCCCTGCGTCGCCGTGGCGGTCGAGCACCGCCCGGTGCAGCCGGGGCCATAACCCCGCCCGGGTCCAGACCTGGAACCGGCGGTGCGCCGTCGGCGCCGACACCCCGAACGACGGTGGTAGATGCCGCCACGCACAGCCCGACGTCAGCACGTACACGACCGCGGTGAACACCGCCCGCTCGTCCACCGGAGCCGTGCCCCCGCCCTGTGGGCGCGGTGCGAAGGAGGGCAACAGAGGTTCCACGAGCTCCCAGAGCTCGTCCGGCACCAGCCGCAGGGCAAGGCGGTCGCTCACATCTCAAATCATGCAAGAAGATCCACTACATCCACGTGAGACACGCTCTTAGCTTGCCGCACGCATCTGCCGATTGGTCTACGGCACCGTATGTCGGGGTTGGACGATTCCGCTGCAGGCTTAGCCCCCTACGTGGCTGGCTTCTCGGCCGGGACGTGCCGAGATATGC
>NZ_CASGGV010000090.1:0-4718 GCF_949319125.1 Frankia sp. Hr75.2
GGACCTCAGGTGTTCCGCGAGCGCCCGCGGGGTCGGGTGGTCGAAGGTCAGGGTGGGCGGCAGGCGCAGCCCGGCGGCGGTGCCGAGCTGGTTGCGCAGCTCCACCGCGGTCAGCGAGTCGAATCCGGCCGCGAGGAAGCCGCGGTCGGGCTCGATCGTCTCCGGCTCGCCGTGGCCGAGGATGCCGGCGGCGATCCGGCGGACCAGGGCCAGCAGCAGGCGGCTCTGCTCGACTTCGGAACGGCCCGCCAGCTCGGCGACCAGCGAGTTCCCGGCCGATGCCGGCGCCGCGCCGGACCCGTTCGCCGCCGGTTCCGACGCGGACCCGGCGCGGGGGCGGCCGGCTGGCGCCCGTCGCGGCCGTGTCCGGACCAGCTCGCGCAGCATCGTCGGGGGCGTGCCCGCGGCGAGCCGGCGCGACGAGATCCGGGCCGGGACGAGGAGCGCCTCGGGGGCGTCGAACGCGGCGTCGAGCAGGGCGAGGCCGGTGTCGGTGTCCAGGGGCGCCAGCCCGCCGCGGCCGAGCCGCTCGATGTCGGTGCTGCGCAGGTGCGCGGTGAGCCCACCGCCGCCGGTCGCCGTCTCGCCTGCGCCGGGCTGGCCCGCGGCCCGCCCGTCCGCGGCCGGCGCGGTCCCGAGTCCCTGTGCCCACAGGCCCCAGGCGAGGCAGACCGCGGGCAGGCCCCGGGCTTGGCGGTGCTGCGCGAGCGCGTCCAGGAACGTGTTGGCGGCGGCGTAGTTACCCTGGCCCGCGTTGCCCAGGATGCCCGCGACCGACGAGTAGAGGACGAACGCCGACAGGTCCAGGCCGGCGGTGAGCCGGTGCAGGTGCCAGGCGGCGTCCACCTTCGGTCGCAGGGCGGTCTCGACCTGCTCGGGTGTGAGCGAGGTGAGGACCGCGTCGTCGAGGACTCCCGCGGTGTGTACGACGGCGGTCAGCGGGTGCTCGTCGGGCACGGCGGCGAGGACCGCCGAGACGCCCGCCGGATGGGCGGTGTTGGCGGCTATCACCGTGACCTGCGCGCCGAGCTCGGTCAGCTCGGCGAGTAGTTCCCGCGCTCCCGGAGCCTGCGGCCCGCGCCGGCTGACGAGCAGCAGGTGCCGCACGCCGTGCCGGGTGACCAGGTGCCGGGCGGCGAGCCGACCGAGCGTCCCCGTCCCACCGGTGACGAGCACCGTGCCGTCCGGGTCACGTTCGACAGACACGGTGAGAACCAGCTTCCCGGTGTGCCGGGCCGCCTGCAGTGTCCGCAGCGCCGTCGGGGCGTGCCGGATGTCGTGCCCCACCACGGGCAGCGGCGGCAGCACCTCCCGCTCGAACAGTCCGGTCAGCTCGGCGAGCAGCTCCGCTATGCGGTCCGGGTCGACGGTGAGGAGATCGAACGCCTGGTAGCGCACGCCGGGATGGGCCGCGGCGACGGCGTCGGGGTCGCGCAGGTCGGTCTTGCCCATCTCCACGAGGCGACCACCGGGAGCGAGCAGCCGCAGCGAGGCGTCGGTGAACTCGTGGGCGAGCGCGTTGAGTACGACGTCGACCCCCCGCCCGCCGGTGGCGTCCCGCAGCCGGGACTCGAACTCCAGCGTCCGCGAGTTCGCCACCCGGGCCGGGTCGACGCCCGCCTTGACCAGCACACCCCACTTGGCCGGGCTCGCCGTGGCGTAGACCTCGGCTCCGAGGTGACGCGCGAGCGCGACCGCGGCCGTGCCGACGCCACCGGTCGCCGCGTGGATGAGCACCCTGTCGCCGCTGCGCAGGCCGCCGAGGTCGAGCAGGCCGTACGCGGCGGTCAGGTAGGCGACCGGCGCGCCCGCCGCCTGCGCGAACGACCAGCCGGGCGGGATCCGGGTGAGCAGCCGGCGGTCGACGACCGCGCGTGAGCCGATCACCCCCGGGACGAGCCCCATCACCCGGTCGCCGGGGGAGAGGCCGGTGACCTCCGGGCCGGTCTCGACGACGATGCCCGCCCCCTCGGCGCCGAGCTCGGCCTCGCCCGGGTAGACGCCCAGCGCGATGAGGACGTCGCGGAAGTTGAGGCCGACCGCCCGCAGCGCGACCCGGACCTGGCCGGCGGCCAGCGGCGCGTCGGCCGCGGGGAAGGGCACCAGAGCCAGCGTGTCCAGCGTCCCGCGGGTGGTGACGTCGAGTCGCCATGCCGCCGTGCCGTCGGCCGTCCCGTCCGCGGACCCGGCGGGGATGGCGAGCGTCTCCCCACGGTCGCGTCGGGCCAGCCGCGGCACGCGCGCCTGCCCGCCGCGCAGGGCGAGCTGCGGTTCGTCGGCGGCGAGTGCCGCTGCGACGGCCCCGGCGAACGCGGTACGCGAGTCGGGGTGGTTGTCGAGGTCGACCAGCAGGACACGGCCGGGATGTTCCGTCTGCGCCGAGCGCGCCAGCCCCCACACCCCGGCCGCACCGAGGTCGTCCACCGGCTCGCCGGCGTCGGTCCCGACCGCGCGCGAGGTCACCAGGACCAGCCGGGTGTCGGCGAACCGCTCGCCGGCGAAGGGCTCGGTCGCGAGCCACGACTGCAGCAGGGCCAGAGCGTCGGTCGTCGTCCGCCGCGTCCCGTCGGCGGTCGACCGTTCGGTGTCGCCCGTCGACACGAGCGTCACCACCACGGCCGTCGGCACCTCGCCGGAGAGGCTGTCCGCACCCGCACCCGCAGCGGCAGCGGTCTCGGCCTCGTCGACATCGGTATCGGCGGTGGTCGTGGTGGCCGCGGCGAGGACGGCGAGATCCGGGTGCCGCTCGGCGGCGGAGCCGCGCTGCCCGTCGCCGTCCGTGACGAGACCGGCCAGATCGAGCGGGTCCGGCCCGACCAGGGCCCAGCGGACCGCGGCGGTCGTGCCGGCCGCCCGCACGCCGGCGTCCGCCCCGGCGGGTGTGGCCGAAGGGACCGGCGGCAGCGTGCGCCAGCGCACGGAGAACAGCGCGTCCGCCGCCTCGGTGGCCGTCCCGCCGAGGCGTTCCACCGCTGTCGGGCGCAGGGCCAGGGTGGCGATCTCCGCCACCGGCCTGCCGGCCGGGTCGTAGACAGCGATGCGTACCCGGTCCGGTGCGGTCGGGCTGATGCGTACCCGCAGCTCGTCGGCCCCGACAGTGTGCAGCGCCACGGCGGACCAGGCGAACGGCAGCGATGGCGGTGCCGCCGGGTCCGCCGCCAGGAGACCGACGACCGGGTGTAGAGCCGCGTCGAGCAGCGCCGGATGCAGAGTGAAGCCGGCGGGGGGTCCGGCCTCGGCCGGCAACGCGACCTCGGCCAGCAGATCGTCGCCGTGTCGCCACACGCGCCGCAGGCCGCGGAACGCCGGGCCGTAGCCGTAGCCGCGATCGGCCAGCCGTTCGTACAGGTCGTCGAGGTCGACGGCGACGGCGTCGGCCGGCGGCCAGGCCGTGCCGTGCCCGCCGTTCGCCTGGGCGGCAGGGACGGTCGGGGCGGCGAGGGCACGGCCGGGGGATGACGTGTCCGCCCCGGGCGGGGACGTCTGGTCGACCGTGCCCTCGCCGGCCGGCGCGAGCACCCCGGTCGCGTGCCGCGTCCACGGCGCCGTGGTGTGGGCGTCCGGCTCGCCGCGCTCGCCGGCCGGCCGGCCGAAGATGGAGACACCGCGCCGACCTGTCCCGTCCGGCGCATCCACCCTCACCTGCAGCTGGACGTCCACCTCGGTCGGCAGCACCAGCGGGGCCTCGAGGGTGAGCTCCTCGAGGATCTCGGGGGCCCCGGCCGCGGCGACCTCCCCGGCCGCTCCCGCGGCCGCGGGCCGGTGCTTTTCGGCGACTGCCCGCCCGGCATGCAGCGCGAGTTCGAGCAGGGCGGTGCCGGGAAGCAGCACCGTGTCGCCGACCGCGTGGTCGGCGAGCCACGGCTGCTCGGCGAGTGACACCCGGCCCGTCAACGCCACCGCGTCCGAGCCGGCGAGCTCCACCGTTGCGGCCAGCAGGGGATGGTCGGCGCCGCGCAGCCCGGCCGCTGCCAGATCGGCCAGGGCAGTGGGGACCGTCAGCCAGAGACGCCGGCGCTGGAACGGGTAGGTGGGCAGGTCGAGCGTTCGCCGCCGGTCCGAGGCAGGCAGCGCCCTGGCCCAGTCGGCGGGCGCCGCCTGGGTGTGGTGGATCGCGAGGTTGTCCAGGAACCGTCGCATGCCGCCGTCGTCGCGCCGCAGCGTCCCGACGATGCTGACCGAGCGCTGGTCGGTGGACCCGCCCGTGCCGTTCGGTCCGCCCGCTCCGTTCGGTCCACCGGGCGTGTTCGTCCCGTCGGCGTCGTCGCCGCCCGGCTCGACGGTGTGGTCGATGGCGGGGGTGAGGACGGGGTGCGGGCTGACCTCGACGAAGTGCGCGTAACCGGCGCGGGCCAGCGCCGCGATGACCGGGTGGAACTCGACGGTGTCGCGCAGGTTGTCGTACCAGTAGTCGGCGGTCAGGCCGGTGGTGTCGAAAGGCTGCTCGCCCGCCGCGGTGTGGCCGGCGACCGTGGAGAAGAACGGGATCGAGGCGGCGCGCGGCGTGATGTCGGCGAGCGTCTCCAGCAGCGTCTCCCGCAGCGTCTCCACGTGGGCCGAGTGCGACGCGTAGTCGACCGGGATGGGCTTGGCGTTGACGCCGCTCGCGCGGAACCGGGCGAGCGCCTCCCCGGCGGCCTCGGTGTCGCCGGAGACGACGGTGGCCGCGGGACCGTTCGCCGCCGCGATGTCGAGCCGTCCCCGCCATTCGGTCAGGG
>NZ_CASGGV010000091.1:0-4435 GCF_949319125.1 Frankia sp. Hr75.2
ATCCACTCCGTCGCAGCCGCGTCGCCACTCCCCCGTGGCCAAAGCGGTACAGGAATCACCTGGCGCATACATCACCAATGCCTACCGCATACCGCAGGGATGCGGCGCACCTCGGTGAATGGTCCAGGCATAAAGTCCGATGAAACGGGTCAGTGAGGAGAAGGCGTGAGACTGGGATTTGCTATGCCACATCTGCTGCGACTGAAGGCCACCTGCCAGCCGTGGGAAGCCACAGTGACGGGCGCGGACCAGACGCGTCTCGCCAGGTGGGCCGAGAAGCTTGGCTACGCCATGATTAGCGTGCCCGAACACCACATCATCCCGAAGACCCATGTCGATCTTTCGGGGCCACACCACTTAAGCGCCTATCCGACCATGGCCTATCTGGCCGGGGCCACGGAAAAGATACGGGTCAACTCGTGCATCGCGATCCTGCCGTTACAGCACCCCGCCATCACCGCCAAGGCTCTCTCGAGCATCGACTGGATGTCGAGTGGCCGTGTCTCCGTCACGTTCGGTGTGGGCTGGCTGGAAGAGGAGTTCGAAACTCTGGGTGTTCCCTTCCGCGAGCGCGGAGCGATGAGCGAGGAGTACATTCAGGCAATCATCGAGCTCTGGACCAAGGAGGAACCGGAGTTCGAAGGAAAGTACGTCTCTTTCCGAGATGTCGTGTTCGAGCCCAAGCCCTTCCAGAAACCACACCTGCCGGTATGGTTCGGTGGTGATGCCGATGCCGTGCTGAGGCGCACCGCCCGCTACGCATCGGGCTGGTGGCCTTTCCTCACCAGACCCGAAGATATACCGGCGAAGATTTCCTTCATCAAGTCGCAGCCCGACTACAGTGGCAAGCTCATCGATGTATTCTACGGCTTCGCCACCACGCGAGTCGGTGACGGCCACGTTATACAGAAAGATCCACGCGCTCGGGCAGGCATGACCAAACAGGAGATCATCGACCGGCTCTGCTGGTTCAAGGAGCTGGGCGTGACGATGAGTTCAGTGCCGATACCGAGCGTCAGCCATCTCGAGGAGTACTTCGACTACACCCAATGGGTGGCCGAAGAGATCGCGCCCGCGATTGCGTAGTGGCTGAAAGCCTGGGATGGTTCTGCCCCCACTGGAGAATCAGCTGGTCGACGCCGGCGGCACGTCAGGACGACGCCCTCCGCCCGCCGGACGAGGACCAGCCCACAGGTGACGGTCAGGCGCGCGGCAGCAGGCGGATCGTCACCGGGACGACCTTGTCACCGACGACGGATCCGACGATTGCGGGGCCGTAGCGGCCGTACTTGGCGTGGTAGGCCGCGTCGATGTCCGGATGCACGTCGGCGCCCGCGTCGGCGAAGAGGATGTCGCGTTCCGCGCCGCCGGCACGGACATGACCGGCACCGCTGGCCTTCGCTCGGCGATACCACGGGTTGTCCGGGCCGTAGGCCGAGCGGACGTACAGATCGTCCCCGGCACGGACAACCCACATCGTCACGTAGGGGCGCAGGGTGCCGTCCCCGCGGCGGGACGCGAGCTGCAGTTCCTCGGCCCGGCCGACGCGGTCGAGATCTTCATCGGTCCAGGTGGCCATGACGTGGCTCCTCTGGTCGTGGGGAAAGGGGGGCTGGCTGCCACCGCATGCGCCGTCGGCCGGGGCCGGCCGTGCCCTCGGACGAGGACTGGTCGACACCGAGGCCAAGGGCGGGCATGCGCACGCCGCTGTTCAGGGTGAGCAGCGGGCTGGCTGCGGCCACGGTGCTCCTTCCCGGGTGAGGTTCGTCAGCGCAGGAACGACTCCGAGCACAACGAACGCACTGACGCGACCAACGCACTGAAGGGAGAGGACCGATGGCCGACGAGACCGACCGGCAGAGCAACCAGGAAAGGCCCCGGCAGTTCTTCTTTGACGTCACCGAGCTGCCAGGCCGCACGAATGTCGACATTATGGGTGACTCCGCCCAGGCCCAGCCTTACTTCGATCTTTTCGGCCGGGATCTCGTCACGAGGACGATCCTCAACTCACCGGAGCTGAGCGTCTACCACGAGACGGCCGCACCGGGTGAGAAGGTCAAGCCGCATCGCCACGGCACCCATCAGCTGAACTACATCCTGCGCGGTGAGCTGATCTTCGGTCGACGGCGGGTGGGGGCCGGCATGGGCTTCTTCACGCCCAACCTTCTCTATTCGTGGCGGGCCGGGGACGACGGCGCCGAATGGATCGAGATCCACGCCGGTCAGCCCGGCATCTTCGTGGATCAACGGTCGACCTGACCATCGCCCACGCGGCCTGCCGTGATCGCGCGGGCCAACCGGTGACGCCGGTACCGGCTCGGCGGACGGGCCGATGCCCGAGACAGGGCCATCTACTACACGAGGGATTTCAGCCATGTCAGAGTTATTCGAGGGCAAGGTCGTCCTCGTCACCGGCGCCGGGTCCGGCATGGGCCGGGCAATCACCCTCCGCCTGGCCCGGGAAGGCGCCTCGGTGCTCGCCCTCGACATCGACGAGGGCCGGCTGGCCGAGACGAAGGCACTCACGACGGGCACAGTGTCGGTCCGCCAGGCTGACGTCAGCGACCCGGCGGTATGCGTCGAGGCGGTGGCCGCGTGCGTCGAGGAGTTCGGGCGGCTCGACGTACTGGGTAACGTCGCGGGCATCTACCTGGCCGAACACACCACGAAGGTGTCCCTTGAGCAGTACCGGCGGGTGATGGGTGTCAACCTCGACGCCTACTTCTTCCTGGCTCAGGCCGCCATTCCGCACCTGCTGGAGACCGGTGGAAACATCGTGAACATCGCCTCCAACGCGGGCCTGCAGGGACTGCCCTACTCTGCTGCCTACTGCATGAGCAAGGGCGGCGTCATCCAGCTCACCCGGGCCCTGGCCGTCGAGTTCCTGAAGACGCCGCTGCGCGTCAACGCCATCGCCCCGGCAGGCACCAACACCAACATCGCGTCACCCACGACGTTCCCGGCCGGCATGGACCCCGACCTCGCCCGCCGCATGGCGGGCCTGCGCGGCCTGGCCGAGCCGGCGGAGATCGCCGCGCTGTTCTCGTTCCTCGCCTCCGGCGAAGCCCGTTCGATAACCGGCTCCGTCTACACCGTCGACAACGGCCTCACCTCCAGCTGACCAGCAGCCGTCCCACCTGGTGATCAGGCGTCGCCGCAACTGCCCGCCAGGCGTCGTCCGACCGTCCCCGGGGGCGGTCGGACGACGGACGTCGGCGCGTCAGGACACCGGGGCTTCACCGAAGGGTGATCCCGTGACAGTCGAGCCGTTTCGCATTCACGTCAGCGAGGACCGTCTGGCGGTACTCGCCGAGCGGCTGCGCACCACCGCCTGGGCAGACGAGGCGTCGGGCGACGACACCTGGCACTACGGCGTGCCCGCTGCCTACCTGCACGAGCTGGCCGGGTACTGGCGCACCCGGTACGACTGGCGCGCGCAAGAGACGGCGATGAACCGGTGGCCACACGTCCGTGGGGAGATCGACGGCGTCACCGTCCACGCGCTCCACAAGCGCGGCTCCGGCCCCGCCCCGCTTCCGCTCGTCCTCACCCACGGGTGGCCGTGGACCTTCTGGGACTTCAGGAAGGTAATCGAACCGCTCGCTCATCCTGAGCGTTTCGGCGCCGATCCCGCGGACGCCTTCGACGTCGTCGTGCCGTCGCTACCCGGTTCGGTCTTCTCCTCGCCCACCCCGGCCGGAGTCGGATTTCGGCAGACCGCCACCCTGTGGGTGAAACTCATGGCCGAGCTCGGCTACCGGCGGTTCGGCGCGCACGGCGGCGACTCGGGAGCGTTCGTCACCGCACAGCTGGCCCATGAGTTCGCCGATCGCCTCGTCGGCGCGCACCTGACCTACCCCGCCCTGCTTGGCACCGACCTGGGCGGGCTGAGCCGAGACGACTTCGAGCCCGAGGAGGTCGGCGACTTCGACCGGCAGCGCCCCGCGACGCTGAACCTCACACACTTCCTGACGCACACGTTCGAACCCCGGACTCTGGCCTGGGCCCTGCAGGACTCGCCCGTGGGTCTGGCGGCCTGGATGCTGCAACGCCGGCGGGCCTGGAGCGACTGCGGCGGTGACGTGGAACGCCGCTTCAGCAAGGACGACCTCATCACCACTTTCGCGCTGTACTGGCTCACCGGTACGGTCGGCGGCTCGCTGCGGTTCTACGCCGACTCGTTCCAGCAGCCGTGGACCTCCTCACATGACCGCCAGCCCGCCCTGGAAGCGCCCACGGGCATCGCCGTGTTCCCCCACGAGCTGTCCCACGTCCCCCGCGCTCTCGCACGGCGCGCGGCGAACCTCGTGCACTGGACCCGGATGGACCGCGGAGGCCACTTCGCCGCGGCCGAGGAACCACAGCTCCTCGTGGAGGACATTCGCGTCTTCTTCCGGCCGCTGCGCGCGGCCACCTGATGGACGCGAGCGATGCC
>NZ_CASGGV010000092.1:0-4338 GCF_949319125.1 Frankia sp. Hr75.2
CCCCCCCCCCCACCCGCCACACATCTGGAGCGGTGGGGATATTGGGTCAGCTGGGAAGGGGGCGGCGGCCGGCGAAGCCAAGGTCGGCCCGGTGGTACCAGGCGAGATCCGGCTCGCCCTCGATCCAGCACAGCAGCACGTTCTCGCCCTCGAGGATGGCGGGGAAATCGATCAGTAGCGGGGCGGCGCCCTTGACCTGGATGCCGCGGGCGGGGAACCAGGCCAGCGCTTCGGACAGCCAGGCCTGCAGGGCTTTCATCTCGGCGAGTCCCCCTTTGGGGGACGACGCGCCATCCGCCAGCGCGGCGCTCAGCTCGGTGAGGTCCGCCCGCCGTGCGACGAACTCGGCGGCGCGTTCGTGGATTTCGGGCATGAGGGCACGGGCCTCGTCCACGGAGAACATCTGGTCCACGCAGTCCAGTCCATCATGCCTGGACGTCAACGGGCCCAGCCGGGTGGCACCGACCGGCACGCGCGTTCGTGGATCGCGGGAAACGGCCCCGGGCGGCTCCCGTCTCCGAGATCGTCGACCGGGGCCACCGGGCCTGGTGGGCCCGCCGGAGGAGGATGGATTCAGGAACGGCGGGCCATCTTGATGGTCTTCTCGAGCTGATCCCGGTCGACTTCGGCGGAGCGGCCGTTCGTCGCGACGGTCGGGATCTGGTGACCGCCGCCGAGGACCAGGTCGGTGGTGTGGCGCATGCCCATGTCGCGCTGCTCGACGTCGAGGATGGTCTCCTCCACCCGGTACAGCTTCTCGATTTTCGCGACCTTGGCCTCGACCTGCGCGGCGACGATCCGCAGCCGCCGTTCCGCCTTGGCGAGGCGTCGTTCCAGGCGACGGTCGACGACGTTGGGCATCGGCTCGTCGCGCTCGGTCGGGTCGTGCAGGTAGAGCTCCACAGCCACCGCCACCAGCGGGATCAGCGCGGTGAAGAGGATCGCCGGGCCGTCGCCGCCGTCGCCGGACGCGCCCTGGATCCGCACCAGCACACCCGCGATCGACAGGAGCAGGAAGATCGTCGAGGTCAGGGTGAGGGCGAGGGCCGACGTCCTGGTGGTGACGAGCTGTTCGCGGACCTCCTGGTCCATCTTGACCTCGCCGACGTCCGCGGCCTTCAGGAGCTGGATCTGGGCCCGGGCCAGGATCGCGCTTTTGATCGCGTGGGCGAGCACCATCCCGGCGATGAAGACCGCGATGCCCAGGATGCCGCCCAGGAACCAGCTGACGCCGTAGTCCGCGGCGTCGGTGAGCACGCCGTAGGCGTCGGCGAAGACGAAGAAGTCGAGGGAGGCGAGCACCAGCAGGATGAGGTGGCGGACGGCCGGCGCGAACTGCATCTGCGGGATGCGTTCCTGGATGCCGACGCTGCGCCAGAGCCGGCCCTGCTCGACCTTGTTCTTGATCAGTTCGGTCCGGCGTTCCCGTCGCTCGGCCCTGGAGTCGATCTCCATGCGGAGCTCGGCGATCAGCTCCTCCAGAGTCCGGGCGTCCGCGCGGACGGCCGCGCGGACCTCCTGGATCTCCGCTTCTTCCAGGCTCTTCAGGACCTTGGGGCGGGTCTCGGCCCCCGCCAGCGCGATGTCGGCGTCCCCGACCTGACGGATGAGCTGCTTGGCTAGACGGCCCGGCCGATTTCCCCTGCGCAGCACCTGAGGGTCCCTCTTTCCGTGTCTTCGTTCGGGCGGCCTCTTCGTTCGGATGGCCTCGATGGTCTGGACGGCCTCGTCGAGTCCGGTCAGCCTCAGAATTCAGAAAACAGGACGGCCTTGAAACCTGGGACGGACGTGAAGCCGGGGCGGTCGGGTATCCGGGGATGTCGGGTAGCCGGGGATGTCGTGAGTCGGTTAGGGCGGGCCGTGAAGGCGACCCGCGAAGGCGGGCGGTCAAGCGTACCCGCCAGCGAAGGAGCAAGCGTGAGCGCGGGTGGTGAGGACAGGCGGCCGACCGGCGAAAACGAACATCCGAGGTGCGGAAGATGGCCGGGCGGAGAACAGCCCTTTCCGCGGGCGACGATTGCGGCGGTCGGCGGCGGGAAAACGTCAGTCGATCGGGCGGGCAAAGGTTCCCCCCACGAAACAGAGCATCGCGCAGACGATCCCGAGCACCGAGGCGACCATGGCCTCGCGGGCGCCCTCCGTCTCGTCACCGGCGAAGACCATGGTCAGGACGAGGGTGCCGACACCGACGACGGCGCCGATCGCGCCGAGCAGGAAGCGGCGGGCGATGGTCTCCCGCGGCGGCAGGCTTGACAGCGCGTCGATGGGGGCGATCCGGCCGGCGCGGGCGCGGTTGCCGACCCGGCGACGGATGTCGCGCAGGCGGAAGGTGTTGCCGGCGATGAAGAAGCTGACCGCGGTCACGATCATCGACCCGGTGACGGACACCCGGGCGAACGGCGACGACAGGGTCAGCCAGACCCAGGTCTCCAGGACGGCGAGCAGGGCGAGGCAGGTCACGATCACTACGGTCGACCGCATGAGAGCCGGGCTGAAATGTTGGTCCTCGGGCTCGAACAGCAGGCCCATGGGTCGTCTCCTCGCGGTTGCGTCGGCCACGGGCATTCGCGGCACCGCGGTGTGCGTTCCGCCGGTATGTGGTCCGGCGGTGTGCGTCCCGGTGGAGGGCGTGGCTACGATCCCCGGGCTCGGCGCACCCCCCAGTTGGGCGATGGGGGCGGCGTCAGCCGCAGTCACTGCTGATCCGTCGGCACAGCTCGCCCTTGAGATAGCGGGCGATGTCCTGCTGAGGCCTGGTCGCCGCTCCCTCGTTCACGCCGATGAAGCGGACCTTGCTGTTCGCGATCGGTGTGAGCTGCTGGGTCTCCGGAGAGAAGCAGCGGCGCACCATGGCCTCCGCGATCTGGACGGACGCCTTCTTCCCGTCCACGTTGAGGCAGTCGGAGGCCTGACCGGTACCGAGCAGATCGCTCCAGACCACGACGGTGACCGCGCCGATCTCGACGCCGGGCGCCGCCCGCAGCGTGGCGATCTCGTCGTTCACGCCGGAGAGCAGGCCGGTGACGCTGCCGGTGGGGCGGACCTGCTCGCCCTGCACGATGTGGTCGACCTCCTCGGTGAGCGCGTCGGTCGCCGCGGTGCGGTCCTTCGCCTCCCGGGTGTCGTTGTTCCGGTCGATCCTGAAGACGGCTCCGCCGTCGAGGCAGTCCGAAGAGGTCAGTCCGGCGTCCCCGCCGCCACTGGCGACGAGGCGGATGTACTGGCCCTCCCGCAGCGCGGCGTCGAAATAGGGGCGCAGGCCCTCGGAGATACGGCTGGCGTTCTCCGGTGAGTTGTCGGAGACGTCCAGGTAGAGCATCAGCAGCGGGGCGCCGCCCTTGGGCGCGTCCTCCTGGTAGCGGGTGCAGTCGAGCGCGCCGTCGGCCGCTTTCCCGAGCATCGTGTCCATCGCGTCGCAGGACGTCAGCAGCGGCAGGGTGAGCAGCGCGGCGGCGAGCAGACCGGCTCCGCGGGCGCGCGGGCGTCCCGCCCTGGCCCGGCGGCGGGACGTCCCCGGCGGTGGCCCCGCGGTGTCCCCAGCGTTCCCTGCCGCGCTGTTCCCCGACCGGGACGCCGGTGTCGTGGTCGTGGTCGCTGTCGTCACGGTCATCGCAGCACGATCTCCACTCGGCGCCGGCTGGCGTCCGCGACCCCGTCGGTGGCGCCCTGTTCGCCCTTGGCCACGACCTCGAGCAGCGAGGCCGGGATGTCCTGGCTCGTCAGGTAGGCCTGGACGGCCACCGCGCGCCGGCGGGAGAGGTCGAGGTTGTGTTCCGTGGACCCGAGACCGTCGCTGTACCCGACGACCTCGACGCGGCCGTCGTGCTCGCGGATCTGGGGAACGATCCCGGCGAGCGCGGTGGCGGCCTCGGGCCGTAGGTCGGCGCTGTTGGCGTCGAAGAGGTAGTCCGCGCTGACGGTCGAGACCCGGCTGCCGTCCGCCTGGGTGATGAAGCTGCTCAGCGGCGGGAGCGGGTCCGGAGCGACTGACGGTGGCACTCTTGTGGCATGCGGCGCGGGGGTGAAGCTGGACGCGGCCGCGTCACTTGAGCAAGCTGAGGCGAGACCGAGGACGGCGGTGAGCGCGAGTGCCGCGCACGCCGGAACCCCGGACCGCCGACGTCGCCTGGACGCGGCACGTCCGGCGGTGCGAAACGCGTGATACACGGTCGGCCCCCAACGGCAAGTGCGGGGCCAACCATAACCGTGCCGAAAAGCACCCTGTCGCCCAGGCTTGGGCGTTGTGTCGACCGTGGGATTAATCCGTGTTGCGTTGATGTATGACGTGTATCGATCATGTTTGTCGCGGATCGGTCTGGTGGGTGCCGGTCGCGGATG
>NZ_CASGGV010000093.1:0-4267 GCF_949319125.1 Frankia sp. Hr75.2
ATGGCGCGCGGGAACTCCTGACCAGAATTGGGTATGGGAGCCGTCTCGATCGGTACCGGTACTAAACTCCGCCGCAGGCTGCGGATATCTTACCAGCCCGATCGATGCCCCTTGTCCTCCCCATCCACGAGCTCTCCCCAGGTCGCCCGGCAAACCCGACCAGCCACCCATGTCCATCGATGTTTACTTTCTTAAGCATTTTAAGGCAGCATTGGTGACTACTCCGATATTTCCAGTACACTTTCAGAAAGATAACATCCACATGCACACGATGAAGTCCGTACAGACTGGCACGCAAGGCACTGTCAATATAGTCGACATCGAACGTCCCGTTCTTGGCCCCAAGGACGCGCTGATGCGGATCCGTGCCTGTGGCATCTACGGAACCGACGCGCACTACCTGCACATGGGCGGCTCGCCGCAGGGGCCGGGCGGGCAGATGATCTCGATTCCTCTCGGGCACGAGCCGGCCGGCGAGATCGTCGAAGTGGGAGCCCAGATCGCGGATCTGAAGGTGGGCGATCGCGTGGTCGTCAACCCGATGGCTGCTCCCTCCGGCATCATCGGCTGCGGCGGCATGCTGGGCGGCATGCGTGAATATCTCCTCCTGGAGAACGTCGTCGTCGGTAAGAGCGTGGCGGTGTTCCCCGACACGGTGCCCTTCGACGTCGCCGCGCTCAATGAGCCCATGGCAGTGGCACGGCACTGCGTCAACCGCTCCGAGGCCAGTCCGACGGACAAGGCCGTGGTGTTCGGCGCCGGACCCATCGGTCTGGGCGCCGCGATCTGGCTGAAGCTGCGTGGGGTCCAGCACGTGGTCGTCGCCGACGTCATCCCCGACCGCCTCAAGACGGCGCTCGCGGTCGGCGCGGACGCCGTCATCGACTCCTCCCGCGAGGACGTGACGGCCCGCCTGACCGAACTACACGGACAGGGCGCCAACGCACTCGGCCAGCGCCGCCCGGACACCGACATCTACATCGACGCCGCGGGCGTCGCAGCCGTCGTCAACACGGCCCTGACATCGGGGAAGTGGGGTGCCAAGCTCGTCACGGTAGCTGTACACAAGAAGCCTGAGCCCATCGACCTCGGCGCGATGCTCCGCAGCGAGATGACCATCATCGCCTCCCAGGGCTACCCCACGGAGATCTTCGAGGTAACTCAGGAGATCGCCGAGCACCAGGAACGTTTCGCGCGGTTGATCAGCCATCGCGTTCCCTTCTCCGACGTCAAGCGCGCATTCGAACTCACCCTGACACCGGGAGCAGCCGAAAAGGTCGTCGTCACCTTCGACGACCAGCAGTAGGCGTCAAGGGGTCTGCGGGGACGGGCCGCGCGCTGCGGCATGAATGGAGATCTGTTCGATCGTGGGTGGATGCCAGGTGTTCGTCAGCGCGGGCTCGGTGGGGATGTACGCGCGGATCATCAGGTTGAACGGTCCGTCCGGCGCGGGCAGCCAGTTGTCGGTGTGCCCGGCCGGCGCGGTCGCCGACAGGTAGATGTCGATCGATCCGTCCGGGTTCACCGTGAGGTCACTGCGATCCCCCAGGGCGTAGCGTCGCAGCGCGTTCGGCACGAGGAACATCTCGTCGTCGTACATCGTCACCGACCAGAACCCGGCGGATTCGATCGGTGGCAGCTCACCGGCGGCGAAGTGCATGCGGTAGGTGTGCGCGCCGGTCAGCGGCTCACCGTCGATGTCTGGGCCGGACCAGTAGTACAGCGACTCCTGCGGTACGTTCGCCCCGAGGCCGACCACGGCGACCGCGGAGCGCAGCAGGTAGTCGGTGCCGTAGGTGCCGCCGTTGAAGCTTCCCTGCCAGGTGCCGGACGGGACGAGGGCATCCTCGGCCGCGGCCTGGACCTCGGCCTCACCCGCGGTCACCCCCGCCGCCAGAGCCGCCACCGTCGCCGGATCCCCCGCCGACGGGGTCGAACCCGGCACGACCCCGATACTCGCGAGTGAGGCGAGCGCCGGGTCGTCGGCGGTCGGCGGCGGGTCGGCGGCGAGCACCGCGGCCAGCTCGTCGAAGAACGCCGCCCCTGCGTCGTAAGGGGTTTGCGGGTCGGGTGGGTTCGCGCAGTCCACCGCGGGCAGGGCGGGTGGCACCAGCCCGGTCTCGCCGAGGTCGGTGCCCGCCACGGTGTACTGGCCCTGCACGGCACGTGCGGCGGGCAGATCGTCGTCGCCGTCCACCAACGTGCGGCCGAGCGCCCAGACGTCCCAGCTCGGCGCGGCGACCACGGTGGTCCCTTCCGGCGCCGTCCCGCTCCACCCTGGCGGGGTGATCAGGTAGGCGCCGGGCTGCGAGCCGTTGAGCCTGGTGCCGATGTTGGCGAAGACGTTGGAGTAGATGTCCAGGATCTCGAACACGACATACCGGTCGGTCGTGTCGGGCAACGTCAGGCTCACCGGCCCGCCGCGCAGGTCCAGCCAGGCAACCGAGTAAAGGGTGTCGACGTTCGGAGCCACCACGCTACGGCTCAGCGGCGTCGACAGGACCGGGACGTTGAGCAGGGCGTTCGTGCCACCCCGGCAGACGTGGGCCGCTCGGGTGCGGGCCATCGCCACCGGGCTGTACCCGTAGACGTAGCCATCCGCGGCGGTGTCCTCCATGGACCCAGCAGGCGCCGGCGTTCCCTCTGACGTATCCATCGGAGTTGTTCCGGCTGGTGCCGCGGCCTGCGCCGGGGCGGTCGCCGCCGCCACCGGGACCGCCCTCGTCGTCCTGGCCGACGTCGCGGATCCCGCCTGGGTGTCAGACGACACCGCCACGGCACCGGCCACGTCGGTCTGCCCGGTGACGCCCGCGGCTCCAACCACCGCCGTCGCTGTCACCACCCCTGTCGTCACCAGAGCGACAGCGACGGCGCGACATGTGCGCCGGCGGGTCACCGAGGCACCCTGCGACCTCCTCCAACCCCCCGATGGGACCTGCCTCGGGTCCGACATTCGCACTCCCGTCCTCGGCGACACCGTCGCCGGCAGTCTTCGACGCGACCATGTGAAAGGCATGTGGCCGCAGCTGGAAGAGACACAACGGGGAGAACCGATCCCTGACGCGGGCCGGACCGCCCAGCCGACCCGACGCGGGACCGACATCGCCGGTCAGACCGACGGCAGGCTGATCCGCGTCACCACAGTCCCGGAGCAGGAGGAGCCTCATGACTGTCACCCGCCCCCGCGGCATGACCGACCAGGCCGCCCAGACCGCGATCGACCAGGCCTGCCGCCTGCTACGCCTGCCCACGATCCGCCGCCAGTTCGGCGACCTCACCGCGGCGGCGACCCGCGACCAGATGACCTACACCGCCAACCTGTGGGTGCCGGCACCACTTGTCGATGACCGTCGGCACCACCTGCTTCGAGCCAGTGGCGGTGTCGGCGAGTTTGAGCACCACCTCGTCTGCCGCTGATGAGGGCAGGTGGACTGCAGGGTGGTGGGCATGAGTTCTCTGAGTGAGTGGACACGGGTGTGTGGCATCGGCCAGTAGAGTCGGGCCGTGGATGATCAAGAGCTGGATTGGCTGAGGCTGAATCAGGTTCACTGGGATGAGCGGGTGCCGATTCACCTCTCCGGTGAGTCCTATGACGTGGCAGGATTCAAACGCAGTCCCGACGTGCTCCGGGCCTTCGAGGGGCCCGAGGTCGGTGGGGTGTCTGGCAAGCGCCTGGTGCACCTGCAGTGTCATATCGGGTTGGACTCCCTGTCGTGGGCGACACGGGGGGCCAGCGTGGTGGGTCTGGACTTCTCCGTCCCAGCTGTCGAGGCGGCAGGGAAGATCGCCGCCGAGATCGAGGCGGATGCCCGGTTCGTTGCGGCCGACGTGTATGACGCGGTGGAGGCACTGAACAGTGAGGCTTTCGATGTTGTCTATACCGGGATAGGGGCCTTGTGCTGGTTGCCGGATCTGACCCGATGGGCCCGGGTAGTGGAACGGTTGCTCGCGCCCGGCGGGTTCTTGTACCTCGTCGAGTTCCATCCGTTCGCCCATACCCTGGACGAGGCCACGGGCCGCACGGTGGCCTTCGACTACTTCGACGAAGGCCCGCTCGTATGGACCGAATCGGGTAGCTATGCCGATCGGGCTGCTGCCACGCGACAGAACACCACCGTGCAGTATGAGCACCGGTTGGGCAGCGTGATCTCGGCAATCGCTGGTGCCGGGCTGCGGATCGAGTTCCTCCACGAGCACGAGATCACAATGTTCCAACAGTTCGCTTCGCTGGTCCGTGTGATGTGCCTCGTTGAATCCGGACAGTCGC
>NZ_CASGGV010000094.1:0-4241 GCF_949319125.1 Frankia sp. Hr75.2
TGATACAGATGAGCAACCGACCGCGTATGTGAGCAGCCCATGAGCAGCGGTCAGGTTCATCCGAGCAGTCGCCACCGTCGGTGATGTTCAGTAACATGCCCTCGGTGTCTACGAGCCGCGGGCCGCCCTCGGCGAACAGGGCCTCCGCATCGACCCGGCCCGGCGCCGAGGGCGTTCAGCCGGGCTTTTCCATGTCAATGAACTCCACGGCCCCGTAACCGTCGAAAGTCTCGGTATGCCGGCCGGTCTCGGTGAAGCCGATGCGCCGGTACAGGCGGATGGCGCGTTCGTTGAAGGCCGCGACATCGAGCGCCACGCAGCGCCGGCCGTAGATGGGGCGGGCGAACTCCAGGCCAGCCAGCACGAACTGCTCGCCGAGCCCACGACCGGTGAGATCCGGTCGCAGGCCGAACCCGTAGAACAGCGCGTCGCCGCACGGCTCGAAGAAGTAGAAGCCGATGAGGGCGCCGTCGTCGTCGCGCACGGCGAAGAAGAGCTCGGGGTTCTTCACGGGTAGGCCGTCGCTGTCGTAGAAGTCGTAGGGCGGGTCGTAACGCCAGGCGTCGCGTTCGCGGAACATGGCGTCGTCCGCCGGTTCGATCCTCACCGCTCCCGCCCGTCCCGAACGCCGGTCCCACCCATCAGCGCGATTCTCCCACGGCGCGCGGTGGTTGGCCTCCTCCATGGAATGCTGGCCCTACCTCGTCCGCTGAGCGCGACGTCCAACCCGTCCTCGACCTCCTTCACCGGACACGAACTGCGGTCACGTTCAGTAGCCGACAGTGGGGCTCCGCACCCGTCAGTCCTGGCAATAACTGCTCAACTGGCTCCCGGCGGGAAGGCGGGAGTACGGGTCTAGCCGGAGATGGATGGGGTGAGGTGGGCGGTGAGCGCGGCGGCGGTCGCGGCGAGCAACGGCATGGCTCGCCGCGCGGCCGGGACGGATGGCGCGGTCACCGAGAGCGCCGCCGCTGGACCGCCGTCGCTTGTCGGACCCACCGGTGCGGCGATCTCAACCTCCCCCAGACGCCTTTCTTCCTTGGCGATCGCAAGCGAGCCACCGCGAATGTCAGCGAACTGGCGGTGGAGTAGCCCCGGCGCGGTGACGGTGTATGGCGTGACCCGCACCAGGTCGCTCAGGACCTGCTGTCGTAGGGCGTCAGGACCGTGGGCCAGGAAGAGCTTGCCCGCGGCCGTCGCGTGCAGGGGCAGATGTGACCCCCTCGACACGGCTGCGCCCAGCTCGTCGACGACGAGCAGCCGATTGCCGTCGAGGGAGGTGAGCGCCACGGCACGGCCCGTCGCCGTCCGCAGTCCACGCAGGTAGGGCTGTGCGGCGTCGGTGAGCCGACGCTGGCACGGAACCTGACCGCCCAGCACCCACAGCCGGGTCCCCAGCCGGTACGACCCGTCCGCCTGACGTTCCAACCCTCCCCACGCCACGAGCTCCCGCACCAGCCGCAGCGCCGTGGGCAACGGCAGACTGCTGCGCGCCGCGATTGTGGTCAGCCGCAGGCTGGCCGACCCGTCGGCAAACACGTCCAGGACGGACAACGCCCTGCCTACCGCCGACATACCGCCGCCTTCCGGATGCCGCGCCGTCCTAGCCGTCGGGTGACCGCGTGAAATCTATGATCACCGCGCCGCGTCCGGCCGTCACCGCGTCGCTTTCACCTGATGAAACCGGACGCTACCGCCCTGGCTCCGCTGCCCGGCAACCTGTGAGTTCCCCGATCCACATGAGGCCATGAGAGGCACGCGCATGCTGCTGGACCTGTCGCCCGATGAGTTGTTGTCCACCACCCGGGCGGTACGCCACCGGTTGGACCTGTCCCGGCCGGTGCCGTGGGAGCTCATCCAGGAATGCGTCGAGCTCGCCGTGCAGGCGCCAACCGGTCGTAACCGGCAGCGATGGCATTTCGTCGTGGTCACCGACCGGGAGCGACGCTACGCGCTCGCGGACGTCTTCCGGAAGGCGGTCGCCGCAGCCGACCCGCACGCCAGCCCGCTGACGCAGCGCGACGCCGAGCGGATGAACGCCTACCCGTCGTCGCTGTCCAAGATGCGCAGCGGCTTCCAGCACCTGTACGACAACATCCACCGCGTGCCCGCGCTCGTGGTCCCCTGCGTCGAAGGACGAACCGACGACGCTTCCGTCCTCGCGCAGTCGATGACCTGGGGCTCGATCCTGCCAGCCGTGTGGAGTTTCATGCTCGCCGCCCGTGCGCGGGGGTTGGGAACGGTGTGGACGACCGCACAGGCGCCCCTCGAACGCGAGATGGCCACGCTGCTGGGCGTCCCGTTCAACCGGGTGATGCTGGCCGCGTTCATTCCACTCGCCTACACCGTCGGTACCGAATTCCGACCGGCTCCCCGAGTTCCCCTGGGCCAGGTGCTGCACCGCAACCACTGGTAACAAGTGGGACGGAAGCGCCGGCGAGTGTCAACAGGCGGGGCGGCAACCCTGGTCGCCATCGCGTTCAAACTGGTTCCCGACCAGCAGAATGGCCAACTTCCGGACGCAACAGAGCCGCCGGATCAAGCTGGCTATCCGGGGTCCTCGAAAGAGGAGGCGAAGTTTCTTCGGGAATGTTTAAAAAATGCGCAGGAAATGCCCTCCAAGAGTGGGCCGTCAGGGACTCGAACCCTGAACTAACCGGTTAAAAGACGGTAGGTAGACCTGTCGGCGAGTGCCACCCGGTGCCGCACGTGTGTGTTTGTGTAGGTCGCGGCGGGTTCTGCGTGTTGCGGGGTGTCGGGTACTGCCGGGTAGTGCTTCGTCGTATGGGTTCGCGATGTGCACACGGGACGGACCTACGGGACGGTTGCGGATCTTCGATCGCCCTCGATGGAGATCGATCCGACTACCTGTCCGTCGTGATCGGATAAGTTCCGATTTCCTGGAACTCGGCGGTTCCGCCGCTATGCTTCTTTTGGCGGGGTGGGCTGATCCTCCCAATGCAACAGCGCCGGCAGGCCAGATCATCGGCGTCAACGGCGGCCGTTCCACGACGTCGGCGGTCTTCTAGGCCCGCCGCCTCCGCCCGAGCCGGTCAGGGGCGCAGGCGGTAGCGGATCAGGGGGCCCAGCTCGCCCTGGACGGTGGCGAACGGGGTCAGGCCAAGGCGGGTGATCACGCGGGTGGAGGCGGTGTTGCCCTCGTCGACCTCGGCGAGCACCTCGGGGAGGCCGACGGTGGTCAGGGCGTGGTCGACGACCGCGCGGGCGGCCTCCGTTGCGAACCCGCGGCCCCAGGCGGCGGGGGAGAGGCTGTAGAGGACCTCGACGCCGAGGTCCTCCAGGGGGCGCAGCCCGGCGGTGCCGACCAGACTGTCGTCCCCATGCCCGCCGTGGTCGTCATGGCCGCCGCGTCCGCGGACCAGCCAGAGGCCGTAACCGTGGGCGGCGAACGACGCGGCGCTGTCGGCGACGGTCTGGGAGATCTCCGCCGGCGACAGGGCAGCGCCGTCGAACAGAAACCGCCGCACGTCCGGATCGGTCCAGTGCGCCGCCAGCTCTGCCTGGTCGGCGTCCGCGACCGGCGTGAGCACCAGCCGCTTCGTGATCAGTATGTGTTCCACGGCGCCCGATCCTGTCAGCCGCCGGCGATGGTCGCGGACCTCGCGGCGCGTCTCCCGGCCGACTCCGTTTTCCGCTCGGACCCCACACGCGGGGAGTCCGCGCGCGGTGGTAGGTAGGTAGGCGGCCTCGGCGGGCGGGTCCCGTCATATCCGACCTGTGTTCGGATCTGTGGCTGGCTGGTCCTCCTCGGTCGTTCGTCGGCGTCCAAGGACATCGGGCTGCTGGTGTTGCGGCACGAGGTGGCCGTGCTGCGCCGGGATCTGTTGCATCCGGCCGGAGCAGGGGCCCGTGTCGATGGGCGACATGATCGACCCATGGGTCGACGTGTTGTCCGCCGGTGCCGGTGCCGGAGTTCGCTGGGTTCCGGTTCCCACCCGAAGTGATCGTTCTGGCGGTCCGCTGGTACCTGCGGTTCGCGCTGTCCTACCGGGACGTCGAGGAGCTGCTCGCCGAACGCGGCCTCGAGGTCGATCACGTCACGGTCTACCGGTGGGTGCAACAGTCCTACGAACTACACTTTTTGTATGGCAAAGTTGAACGGCCTGCGACTTGGTCTGTACACCCGGTACTCGGAACTGGTCGGTGGGGATGACGCGTTAGAGCGCCAGGACGAAGACGGGTACGAGTTCGCCGACGAGCACGGCGCGACGATCGAGAAG
>NZ_CASGGV010000095.1:0-4111 GCF_949319125.1 Frankia sp. Hr75.2
ATCAACCAGCTCAAAGCACTGATCGTGTCCGCCCCCGAAGCCCTTCGCGCGCAGTTGCGCGGCCGGTCTGGCAAGCAACAGATCGCGGCCTGCCTGACGCAGGTCGCGTGCTCAACCGAGGACGTCGAGCACCGCATGACCGTGCGGGCGCTGCGGTGCACCGCCCAGCGAATCCAGACGTTGACCGCGGAAGCGAAGGAGCTCGAGAAGGCGATCCACCTACTTGTCCAGGCGATGGCGCCCGAGCTGTTGGCACTGGTCGGAGTCAGGCCGATCAGCGCGGCGCAGATCCTTGTCAGCTGGTCGCACCCAGGGCGGTTCCGTTCCGACGCGGCGTTCGCCGCCTTCGCCGGCGCCGCTCCGATCCCCGCATCCTCCGGCCTCACCACCCGCCACCGGCTCAGCCGAGCCGGGGACCGCCAGCTGAACAGGGCACTCCACACGATCGTTCTCGTCCGGGCCCGAGTCGACCCGGCGGCCCGGGCCTACATCGCGAAGCGGACCGCCGAGGGAAAGTCCTCCCGCGACGCGCAGCGCTGCCTCAAACGCGCCGTTGCCCGCCAGGTCTTCAAACTCCTGGAACGCAAGGAAGGATCAGCTGCCACGACGTCCCGGGAACCCCACGCGGCTTGACAAGACATAGCAGCCTCGGGGCTGGTCCCGCGACTCACGTTCACACCTGCCCGGCGAGTGGCCACGAGAGCTCGAATTAAGCAGCAGAGTCGCTGCTTCCCGCCCTCCCCGGCGTCTCCCGGGTCAGACTGCGCTCAGCTCCCACCAGACTGCTGCGACAGCCCAGCGAGGAGGTCTCGCACCTCCTTCGATTCCCAGCGCCTCACGGCGCACCAGCGCCTCATGGCGCACACGTCCGCGACGTCACCTTCGGCGAGGACGCCTCCACCAGCAGAACCGGCCGGGCGCCCGCAACCCTCGCGATCTTCCGGGGCGCCGTGATCACCGCGATCCGCGCCGCGGGCTACCGCTACATCCCCGAAGGCCGCCTCGACCACGTCACCGCGACCGCCGCACTCAACCTCCACGGCTTCCCATGACAAACCCGCCACTCCAACCGAACCCGACATCCAACGCCATCAAGGTCATGACGCGTTCTTGCAAGAGCCCTGGCCACCCCCCGGGACGGAGCGATCGACGTCGGTCTGCGCGTCGATCGCATGCTGGGTCTTGTCGCAGGCGGCCGAGCCGCGCGTCGGGTCGACGGCGAGTAGATGGGCGGCGACCCGTCGTAACAGCTGGTGGAGAACCGCATGCTCCGCCGGGTCCAGCGGAGACAGGATGTGCTGGTCGACGAGCCGGCGATCTTCCTGGATCGCGGTGTGGAGCCAGGTGCCAAGCTCAGTCGCGGTGATGATGCGCGCCCGTCGGTCGGCGGGGTCAGGGTGGCGCTCGACCAGGCCGGCCTGCTCGAGCTCGTCGACGAGGCGGACCATCACGGTCCGGTCGATGCCGAGCCGACGAGCGACTTCGATCTGGCTGGGGGCCGCGCCGTCGAGGGCGGCGCCGAGGATCTGCAGGCCGCGCAGGCCACCCGGGATCCGGCTCACGGCCGCCGCTGAAGCAGCCAAATAGCCGTGGTGCACCTGGTCAAGTAACCAGCCCAGATCTTCCCCAAGGCCGTCGGGAAGGCTCCATGCCGCAGCGGGAGACCCGGCGGCGGTCACCGCCGCGTCGCCCACCCTGCGAGAGACCCGTCAAAGCAGAGAATAATCTCAAACGCGGACACAATGGCCAATCTTTTGTTGATGATTCGTTGCTTGTTTTAGAAAACGTCGGAGTACACCAGAAGCTAAAGTAGCCGGAATTTCATAATCTGGGCACCTTGAGTCTTCGTAGGCCTGCAAACTGCAAGATTCTTCCGAGTGTGCATTTGTTACTTCATCACGGCCCAAATGGCCCACGCCATGAACGACGCCCAGGTGTGCCCGGGAGCGGGGCTGTCCCGTCGATGACTCTGGTGCACTTTTGGTGGTGGCTGGGAGTCTACGGTTCGGGATCTACCCGTTTGGGTCGCGATTTTTCGCTCACATATGATTTCGGGGTCTGCTGCCGGTGGCAGCAGGAACGTGGGAAAGCTGGCCGCTCCCTGGCCATGGATACGGAAGTGTTGCGGCCTGCTGGTCTGAGAAGACGACTCGGCTACCAGTACCGCGGATGCCTTGGCTATACATCGTCACCGTCGAATATGCGATGGCGCCGTTGGTCGGAGGCTCCCCTCTGTGGGTCGCGCTGGATCGGTCGGCGAGCTCGAGCAGGTTAGGGACATGCCTCCGTGTTGACGAGGTTCGTGCCGGTGCTGGAGGATGCCTCGTCGGAGTTGAGGAAGACCGCCGGTTGACCATCTCGACTGGCTGTCTTCGGCACGGGATGAGGTTCCCCTCCGAGTAGCGTCGCAGGACTCCGGGGCCGGCCCCCGCCGAACCCTTCGTAGGGTCCCGACCACTCAAGCTGGACAGGAACCGGGCGCCCCACGCCCGCCCGGGATGCGCGAGGCGGGTGTGGGGCGCCAGTGTCACCCGTTGGCGACGACTCGGACGGGGTGGAAGGTCGCGGTCACCCGCTCCGTGCCGGGGAGGTCGAGCATTGTCTCGTCGACGCCGTAGTGCTTGGCGAACAGCGGGAGCAGCTCTTTACCCGGGTCGGGGGTCAGCTCGACGTCGGCACGGATCTCCAGGGTGCGAAACGGGTTGGCCGGGTCGAGGATGAACAGGCCCGCGACGGGCTTACGTAGCAGGTTCTTGTACTTTTGCCGGCTGGTGATCATGGAGGTTCGCAGGGTCGACCCGTGGAAGAGGTGCCAGACCGCGGTCGATTGCGGCCGGCCGTCCGCGCCGATGGTGGTCAGGACCGCGGTCAGGGGCTGGGTGAGTAGGTCCAGGTGCGATGCTGGGATCTCGGCCTGTGCCGGTCTTGTCATGGGGCGATGAACTGGAGGTCGAGTTCTACCTTGATCTTGTCGCCGAGGGCGAGCTTGCCGGCGCCGAGGGGCATGTTGAAGTCGATGCCGTAGTCACTGCGACGGATCTCGGTGGTCGCGGCGAACCCGGCCCTGGTCCGGTTGTCCGCGGGATGGACGTCGACGCCGTAGAACTCCACTGCCAGGGTCACGGGCTTGGTGATCCCGTTGATCGTCAGGTTGCCGGCGGCCTGGTAGTTGTCCTCGTCGGCGGTCACCGACACGGACTGGTAGTGCATGGTCGGGTTGCTTTCGATGTCGAAGAAGTCGGTGGAGCGTAGGTGGGCGTCTCGATCGGCCTGGTTCGTGTTGACCGAGGCCATGTCGATCGTGGCCTCGACGGCTACGTCGGCAAGAGTCTCGCCGACGGTCAGTGTCCCGTTGAACACGTCGAACCGGCCGCGGACGTTCGTGACGCCGAGGTGGCGGACCTGGAAGTAGACACCGGAGTGCGCGGGGTCGATGGGCCAGACGCCGGCGGCCAACGGCAGCGCGCTGGCTCCGGAGAGTGCTGGCGCTGACGGGTTTGACACGGAGGGAGTCGTCACAGCTGACCTTTCTCGGAAGCGGCTTGTGGTTGTAAAAGTATAGTTACCGCTTAAAATATAGCAACTGCCGAAGGTCGTTGACCGCGGGTACCATGAGCGGATGGAGCCATCGGAGCGAGACGCGGTGAGCTGTCACGCGCTGACCCCGGTCTTCGCTCTGCTCGGCAAGCGCTGGAGCGGTCTGATCATCGGCACGCTCCTGGCCGGCCCCGCACGCTTCTCCGAGATCTCCAAGCTGGTGCCCGGTGTCACCGAGCGGATGTTGTCGGGGCGGTTGAACGAACTCGTCCAGGCCGGTCTGGTGGCGCGCGAGGTGATCGAGGGCCCGCCGGTCGGCGTCCGCTACCGGCTCACGCCGCGCGGTGAGGCGCTGCGTCCCGCCCTGGCCGAACTCGAACGCTGGGCGACTGAACATCTGGTGACAGACACCGACCACGTCCCGCCCGGCAATCGAACAGAGCCGGCGGGAAAGTAGAGGCCGTGTCCTTGCCTGCCAGGGGCGCGGTGCCAGTCGTTCACGGTGCGCGGGATATCGTCGGACGGCGGCCCGTTGCGCGATCCCGATGCCCGCGAAGGCGGTTGACTGCTTCGT
>NZ_CASGGV010000096.1:0-3947 GCF_949319125.1 Frankia sp. Hr75.2
GATGGTTGGAGGCCCATCCCAGGCGCCGAGCTGGGCGGCGGCCCGGACGAAGTCGGCGTGCGGTTCGAAACCGAGGCCTCGGGCGTACTCCACGGCACCGAAGACGATGTCCGCGGCGAGGTCGATCGGCGCGTCCTGCCATGCAGCGGGGTAGGCAGCGTAGTACTCGGGCACGAACTGGGCCAGCTCGACGTCGGTCCTGATGTCGGGGCCGAAGGCGTTCTTCACGCCCAGGCAGTAGACGTCCACCAAGAACCCGCATACCGACACCCTGTCCCAGCGATGCTTGCGGGCCACCAGCACGCTCACCAGGCCGCCAGCGTTCTCCTCATCGTCCGCGGGGGGCGACGCCTCGGCGGCCCAGCCACGCGACGGGTCGACCGCCAACCCCCGGTTCCAGCCGACGTTGACCCAACAGCCGACGACCGGGGGTAGCCCGGCTGTCGCCCGGGCCTGCGCTGCCGCGGCTGCCCGCACGAGGGGGCGACCCTCGATGGCGCGACGCCCAGGGCACGAGCGATCTGCTTCGGCGATTTCCCCTCGCCGCGTAGCTGGGACACCTGATCGCGCAGCTCAGCATCGTCCACGATCAAGGAATCATAGCCATAGCGGCGTAGCTCGTAACCCAGGCCCCACCTGCCATTACGCTACCTGCCAGCACGCCCGGCGCGGCCGTCGATCTCAACGACCACGGTGTGACCGGAACGAGCGCTTCGAGCCGATCAGGACTCCTCGTCGCAGTTCACTGGCCGCCCTTGGGTGAGGCTGGTTCAGCCCGGCGGTGAGGGCAGGCACGGCCGGGCCGACAGGGCGGTCCGACCGTGCCCCGGCGTATGGGGGAAGACTGGCCGCATGGAGTTGCTGATCGCCCGCAACCCGGATCCGGATTCCCGGCTGCCATACCTGCTGCGTCTTCCGCTGGCGGACGGGTTGGTGTTCCGCGCTGCCGGGACGTGGCCTCGGACCACCGCGCTCTACTGCTACCCGCTACCGAGCGCCGACTGGCCGGAAACAGCGGAGCTCGTCGAGCGGGTGCCGTTGCGGTCCTGCGTCCGTCGCGGCGCGGCCATCGATCTGATCGCCGACCGGGCCCGGGAGAACCGCTCCCAGCTGGTGTTCACCACCGCGCGGGGACGCGACGCGGTGTTCTGGCAGTCCCCGAGGACCCGCAAGCAGGCCCGGCCGAACGTCCGCACCCCCACCGCCCGCGCCGGCGGCGTCACCGAGCTGGAGATCGTGGTCGACTCCCACGAGAAGTACCCCTACCGGTTTGCCACCCAGCAGGTCCGCACGACACGGCGCGCCCTGCCCGCGGGCGACTACGGCCTGATCACCGATGGGCGGCTGGCCGCCGCGGTGGAACGCAAGTCCCTGCCGGACCTCGTCACCAGCCTCACCACCGGCAGGCTGCGCTACGCCCTGGCGGACCTCGCCGCCCTGCCGAGGGCCGCCGTCGTCGTCGAGGACCGCTACTCCCAGCTGTTCGCGCTCGACAGGGTGCGGCCCGCCCTGATCGCCGACGGCCTCGCTGAACTACAGATCCGCTGGCCAGGCGTGCCGATCGTGTTCTGCGAGACCCGCCCCCTCGCGGAGGAATGGACCTACCGCTACCTCGCCGCCGCACACCTCTGGGCCACCGCCGAACAAGCCGCACTCACTCGCATCGGCCCGCTCGCGGACGACCTCGATCACGCACCCACCGCCCCCGAACCGACCACCGCCGAGGTGCGCACCTGGGCCCGCGCACACGGCATCACCGTCCCCGACCGAGGACGGCTACGACCCGACGTCTGGGACGCCTGGCGCGCCGCGCACTGACCCCGGTCGACCCTCATCAACAAGCGCTTTCGCATCTCAACGAGAGAACCACGACCACGGGGGCAAGCTCCGGCATCGACCCATACGCACCAGCCAGAAGGCCGCTGAACTACCTGATCTTGGCGGCGTTCCCATTACCGGCATAGCCGTCGCGGCGGATCTTCGCATGGACCGGTTCCACCGATACGGTCGGGCCGTTGACCTGCAGGTTCAGGTTCGCATTAATGCTGGTTGGGTGCACTCATCGATGTCGACGAAGATCGACATGCGCCATGACCTGGCGGTTGACTACCAAACGCGGTGGTCTACAGGCGACGAGGCCGAGGGCTACAGCCCATCGACCTGCGGTTTTGGGTTCGAGTCTTGTTGGGCCGGTAGCCTGATCATTGCTTGATCAGGACGTCCCCACCCAGACCCGACACCAGAAAGAACCGCGATGTCTCCTCCCGCACCTGGCGGCGCCGAGCGCGGAACACCTGCCGCAGCGCCTCAGCCCGCACTGCCCACTACGCCGGAGTCTGGCCGGCAACAGCTCCACCCGCAGCAAGTCGGGGCTGACCCGACCAACCCACTCATCTTCCAGCCCTAGGGTGACGCCTACCTTATGGTCACATCGAAGGGCGGTGTGCCGGAGCCGCCCGCGTGGTCCCGCAACCTCGAGATGCTCGAGCCAGCCTGACATGCCGCCGCCGGCCGCCGCTTCCCACGGCGGCGACCGGCACGGGCCTACCTCGGCCCCCAGGACAGGCCACAAAGCGCCGATCGGCCGGCTCGGTACCCTGGCGGCCAACGCGGCTTACATCACAACCATCGCGATGGCGCTGGTCACCCTTCTCGGCTGCGCGCCGCCACGACAGGCAGCGGCCGAAACCGGTTTCCCGCGCGCGGTGGTGGGATCTGGCCCGGTCAGGACTACGGACCCGGCAGAAGGCGTGGGAAGCATCGGAATGACGAAGGCCGACGAGCCGGTGCGCGAGCACGTCCAGGAAACGACAGCGGTCTACGACCACGGGCAGTTCTACCTGTACACCGATGTCTGGGACGAGATCGACCCCGTTCAGATCATCCACGATGCAATCAACACGGACGGAGTCGCGCAGGGCGGGCCGCTGCTGGTCGTACTCTCCCCGCACCAGTGCAACTTCGCGGTGACGCTGCGGGTGGAACGGTGGTCCGCGCAGCCAGCGGGCGACCTTGATGCCTGGCAGGAGGCGTTCAGCGCGTCGATCGACGTCGACGAGTTCGGGCTCCTGTACGAGTCGACGACAACCATTCAGAACCTGCGGCTCGAGGTCCCCGCAGGCCGATACACGGCGCTGATCACCGGCCGCGGGTTCGTGCATCGCGGCTGGCCGGGTTCGACGATGCCGGGTGACGAATGGCGCGTCCAGCTATGGCCCCGCGACGGCGCCCACCGCGAACCGGCCCGGTTGAAGGCATGGGCGGGCTGACCCGCCCCGGCGGTCCCACAGGGCAGGCTCGGACGAGGCAGACAGATTTGGTGCGAGCCGAGGCGAGTCGGGAGCCGGCGCCGACCGGCAGATTCTCGTCGACCTCTCAACCCGCCCGGCATCCGGGACACCTGCAGTTCGGACTGACGGTCGACGACCTCCGCCGCGGAGTGTCCAAACTGCGCAACCGGGTCATCGGCCGGATCTTCCACTCGCTGCGACTGATCGAGCAGTGGGCAGCGGCATCCAACGGATGACCACCGTCTGTCTCGACGCAGGGCTCCCCTCGCCAGACCTCGAAGAGATCGGCACCCGGTTCCGCGTCACGCTGTGGACCCAGTGCATTCATCCATCAACCCTGGACGCCAAGGACCGCGCGATCCTCGCGCTTCCGAGCCCAGGCGCGCCGCCGGGCTGCACGCCACAGGCGCAAGGAACTCCCGCATCCTGTACGCATCAGACCCGAAGCGGCTCGCCGCAGCCCCGAGGCCACGGATCTCCCAAGCCCCATCGCGTCAACGAGGTCGATCCCGTCCACGAGGGCAGGAGGCCCGGCGGACGGGTGACTCAGGGGCGCCCAGCGTTCCTGTTCCCGGCGTAGCCGGCCCGGCGGATCTTCGCGTGAGCGGGTTCGACGGACACGGTTGGGCCGTTGACCTGGAGGTTCAGGTTCGCATT
>NZ_CASGGV010000097.1:0-3819 GCF_949319125.1 Frankia sp. Hr75.2
ATGAGCTTGTGGTGAAAGTGCGTCTCACGGAGCGCGGAATGCAGGTGGAACAGCACGGTCATGCCCGGGTAGTAGGTCGCATAGTCGGTGATCTTGCGGCCCAGCCGTTCCAGTGACTCGGTGCCCCGGTCATACTCGACGAAGAACGTCGTCTCCCGCGAGCCCTCGATCCACTGGCCGTACCCATCCGGACGGATCGCTGCCGAGACACGATGATCCCACCTGATCACGTTCGTAACGGCGGGTTCCGAGTACCAGCTCGCCAACCGGGTAACCGGACGGGCAGCCGCCTCCCGGGCGAGACTGGTGAACAATCCGTTCACGCCCAGCAGGTGCTCGAGCGTGCTGCTGCGCGCCAAGCGGAGCACCGCGAGAGTGTGCGCCGACTGGGACACCGGCCGGTCCGCCCGCACCGCAGCGAGGAGCTGCACCGCTGGATAGCTCAGCGTGTAGCGCCACGCCTGCGACCCGGGATACACCCGCGCTCGGAACCGCTCCAACGCTCCTCGGCGCGTCAACGCCAGCAGCCGACGCTGCGCCCGATCCACCGAGGGATACAGCAACGCGGCCACCTGCTCCGCGGTCAGGACACGATGCGCCGCCAGCACATCCAGTAGGTAGAGATCTCTGTCGGTCAAACCCTGCAGGAGCGCCAGCGGCCCTACCGGCCGGCCCCGCCCGCGAGTCGAAGTCGTGGGAATACCTGCTCCAGGACGGTCGAGTCTGGATCCATCCGCGAACCCACCCAGCCGCGCTCACCTGCGTCAACGCACGCGCCGGCTATCCGGCTGGCCCGCCGTCTCATAACTCGGCGGGCCATCCGGTCCCAGACACGGTCACCCAAGCGGACCGCCACCCGGACCCACTATGAGGGGTTGCCGCGGTGCACTGGCCGACCGGCGTGATTGGTTAGAAGGCGATTTTCGGGAAGGTCCGCGGACGGAGAATGGACGCCATCTCTGTCGTCCCTCCTTTCCGGCACGACGCCACACAGGTGGCACCCGGCTGCGGACCCGCGTCCCCCGCGCCCGGGAAAACAGCTCCCGGGCGCGGCTCGCAGGCCACCCGACGCGCAGCGACACCCGCCGAGCTTCACGCTCCGTCACCGGTCCAGTGGACCGCCGACGGAAACGAGTCCCAGCACCTCGCTGCTACCAGCGCCCCGTCTCCCACCGAACCGGCCACCCGTTGGCGGGCCGGTGCCCGGTGGTCAAGGGGGCGGACACGACCGTAGCTCCACCCACCGGAACTGGACAAGCCCACCCACGCCCCTCATTTCACCTCTACGGGAGACCACGAAAGCCCGGGAAACGTCACCGTCGGCGCCGGTTCCCGCAGGTCAAAGACTTGCAACCCCCTCCGATCGACATAAAGGATGTCTCAGACATAATTGGATTTAATTGGCGAACATGCGCTTCTGCTCACGCAAACGAACATCAGTAGCAAAGGATCAGCAGTGGGACCCGCGTCACGATCGCCATGGCCATGAACTGCACGCCCCCCCCCGACGACCGCAACCGCCCGTGGCTACCGACGGGCCTTCGAACCAAGGCCGCGCTCCTGTAGCCATCGCAGCGAAGCCACGCCGAGCGCGGAAGCCATCTCGATCAGGCTGGGGTCGACTGATGGGCCCGCCGTCGTGACCAGGCGGAGGAGGAAACCGGAGTGCGCGGCCAACAGGACGTCGACGTGACGGGGGTCGACGTCCTTGATCAGCGGGTGGTCGCGGGCGTAGGGCTCGGGGTGAATGCCGTCGACCAACGCGCTCGACAGCAGCGTCACGACATCGCAGAAGGGAGCGCCGATCCAGGCGTGCGGCCAGTCGACAACGGATACGCCGTCGGCGCCTAGGAGGACGTTGAACCCATACAGGTCACCATGCAGGAGCGTCCGGCCTGCCAGGACCCGGTCCGCATCCGCCTCCAACATGACCAGGTCGTCGAGGCGGTCAGCGGCCCAGGCCATGATCGCGGCAAGGTGTGCCACGGCCCCAGCGCTCTGCGCCAGCGCCCGCCACCCACCGAGCCGCGGCGCAGCCAGGAGGGCCGGGTCGACCGGCGCCGGGGTGAGGTCGGCGCTCAGCGCGCTCAGGGCGTCGAGGACGCGATTCAGCTCGCCGTGCCGCCACGGCCGGCTGGGAAGCCGGCCCTGGATCTCGGCGTAGATGCCGGCGACCCACACGCCGTCGTCGTAGGAGTCCAAGAGCCGAGGCACCGGGGCCGCCGCTGGCAGACGGGCAGTGATCGCGATTTCGCGGAGGTGGAACTCGGCAACTGCGGACGCTCCCACACGGCTGGCTGCCTTCGCGAAGACCCGACGACCGTCCGCCAGAGCCAGCAGTGACGCGAGCCCCTCGGAGAACCCTCCAGGCTGGCTCACCGCCCCGATCACCGGCGCACCCAGACATGACTCAATACCGCGGCGAACCTCAGGTGGTAGTTCCTGCCACAGGATTCGGCGCCTACCTGTGCGGCTCAGCGACCGGTCGGCAACCGGCGGGCCGCCCTCACCGCGAGCCTCAGCCATCGCCTCCACTACCTCCTCACCCTTGTGTGCCTGCCCGATCTGTTGGTGTTCACGGTGTCAATCAGCCAGATCCGCGGACCGCAGACGGAGCGGTGCCGGGGGCGATGAGGCGGGCTTCGAAGTAGCTATCCGCGCCACGCACCTCGACCGTGACGAGGCTTGGATACGAAACGACTAGTTTTTGGCCTCGCCGGGTCGGCCGCTAGTCCAGGCGGCCCGGCTGATCGCGTGGACGTTGTTCGCCTTCCACGGGCCGACGTCGGCGATCTCACGGAAAGTCATCCCGAGCTTACGGGCTATCATGTTCATGCCCGCGTTCTCCTGGTGCGTGGCGGTGATCATTTCGTCGACGTCGAGGTGGGCGAACCCGAAGTCGAGCGCCGCCGTGATCGCCTCGGTGCCCAGGCCCTGGCCCCACCGGTCCCGACGGATCGATACCGCGACCTCCACGCCGGGCCAGCCTTGGGCGAAGTAGGTACCGGCCCGGCCGAGGAACTCCCCGCTGCCCCGGTCCTCGACCGCCCACATGCCATGCCCGCGGATCGCCCACATGCCGATCAGATGGGTGACCAGCCGCTCGGTGCCGCCCCGGTCGAACGTGCCGTCCAGGTAGCGCATGGTCGCCGGGTCCGCGTTCATCGCCGCGTACGGGTCGAGGTCGGCGGCTTTCCAGCCGCGCAGCACCAGCCGTTCGGTGAGCACGGTGGGGATGGTGAAGACGGACGGGGTTCCATAGTGGAGGGTCATGGTCACGCCTGGCCTGTGGTGAGTTCGAGGCGGGGGCGTGCCTGCCAGCGGTCCCAGAAGTCGCGCACGGGTCCGACGGTGGGGTGGCCGGTGAACGCCGTGGCGATCTCGGCGACCCGGTCGGAGACCGAGGCGGTCGGCCGGGTGTCCAGCATGTCCACGACCTTGCCCGCCACGGCCGCGGCTTCGTCGATCTCGGGCTGTTCCCGGGCGGTGAGGCTGGCCGCGAGCGCGAGCAGCGCGTGGCCGTAGTCCTCGAAGCCGACCGCCTGGCCGCCTTCGTAGGCGGCGAGCGCGGCGCGGGCGATCGGTTCCGCCTCGACGCCACCACCGATACGGGTGAGGACCCCGGCGTACATCATCTCGGCGGCGGCCGGGCCGAACGGGCTGATGCCGGGCTGCAGCGGCAGGTCCGTGACCGAGGCTCGCATCCGGTTCAGCGTCGCCCGGGTGCCCTCCGTGTCGCCGAGCGCGCCGAGGGCTCGTGCCTCGTAGCTGGCGATCCGGGCGCGGGTGTACGGGTTGTCCGCCACGACGGCGGTCTTC
>NZ_CASGGV010000098.1:0-3799 GCF_949319125.1 Frankia sp. Hr75.2
AGCCAATCCGCGGCCAAAGAGAAAGGGCTCGCATCATAGTACGGCATGTACTTAAATGGGCTCTTTGCGTAACTGTGCCATATCTGGCATGCTCAGGTGCACACCATCCGGGTCCCCACGTACCCGGACGGTGCCATCGTCTCTGGGGTCGGACACTCCAGGTAGCCATCCCGGGTTGATCGGTCCGGGTTGATCGGTCTGGCGACGTTCCGACGCGCCGAATGGGCGGCTGGTCCGACGCGCTGGTGGGTGCCGACCAGAGTGTCAAGCCCCACTGGGCCGCTACGCGTGACCTGTGTGTATCCCTACTCGCATGATCGGAAGCCGGTCACCCGGCGTCCACAGGTGTCAACGCCGACCGAAACTGAACAGGTATTGCCAGGTACCGGGCGGCCATTAGGGCCGTTCTCCACGCATAGACCCGCGACCTGCGGCGATGAACTTCATAATCAACTATTGCAACGCGCTGACCTGCAACGATGCGCTCATGCGCGGGAGACCGGGGTTCTGGAGCCCACAGGCGTGGTGGGGGATCCTGGGCGTGGCCGTGCGGTTAGACGTGCGCGATGCCCGGCCGGCGCCACACCCGCTGCAGCCGGCGAGACGGCCTGGCCACCTCGCCGACCAGCGTCGCGCCTATTCTCCCCGACCACGGCTGGACGCGAGCCGGAACACCGGCCTCAAACGCCCGACCGCTCGTCCCCGGCAGCACTCGATGCCGGCTGGGGACGGGCGGTGGCCTCGCCGCGGGTGTGCTGGGCAACATAGGTGCCGGCAGCGATCGCCGCAGCCACTGGCCACTCGACGACCTGCGCCACTGCCAGCGCACCCAGCCCCAGGTAGTAGGCGGTCTTGCCGGGCGAGGGCATGCTGAGCGGACCCAGCCGCCACCCGTCGCCGGCCGGCCGGCCCGCCGTTTCGAACTGGGCGGTGATGAACGGCAACCGGATCGTCGTGGTCCGCGCCGTCGCCGCCTGCGTTCCGGGCTCGGGCTGCTCCGGGCCGGGTCGGGTGCGTGCCCCCGGGCCCTTCGTGGTCGACGTGGCCGTGTTCCGGTGTCCCGTAGACGGTGTCATCGCTTCCCCTTCCTCTCCACACACCACAGCGAATAGCAGAGAGTAACCTCACCGCCGCTTCTTGTGCGCGTTCGGTGAGGGGGCGAGGCGGCACCGGATCGGCGAGAGTTGGGTGGGCTGGTGGCCTTGCCCGCGGCCGGCGAAGAACGCCCGGTATTACCGGCTATCAGGCCATACGCTCGCCGTTCGCGGCATACGCTTCGACGGAAGTCGCTGCCCTGCGAGGAACGTCCTGATTGCTGGGCGGCGGATAGCGACACCCAAGCCTGTCACCTAGAGTCACCGAGCATGGTGCTGTCTGACGTGACACTTGCGATCCTGGCCGACGGGCCTTTCCGCGGCGGCACTTTCGTGGTCCGCCCTGGCCAGACGCTTACCTTCGGCACGTCGTGGCTCAACCCGCACACCGTGGTGTACCAGCCCACCGGCGAGGTCATCGAGACCCTGGAAGGCGAGGCGGTGGTCCTACGCTGCGAGGTGATCCCACCGGCCGTCACAAGCGGCGATCGACGAGCGCAACCCTCCGATGCTCAGCGCATGAACGTTCCCGGCCCCCTGTCTGTCACAGCTACATCCGCCGCCGGCCGATCCTGAGCCGAGTGCACGAACGTGGCGTACGGACGTTCACCGCCTGACAGGCCGGAGATGAACACGCAGATACGCCACGGGCCATGCGGCTCAAGAACCTGATCTATTAAGCGTCGGATGGGGCAAGTCCCCGGCGTGTCACTGACTTCAGTAAACCCGACACACATCAGATCACGCGGGACGGCATCCGCCTTGCGGCGTGGGCGGAGCACTCTTGGGTAGGGACCCCGAAGATCTGCACAATGATCTCGTGGGACTCCTTTTCGGTCAGGGAAACGCACAGAGTGCAGCGCAGGAGGGCGCCAGCCGTGAGGTTGTCGTTGAAGCTGATCGTCTCAGGTACGGTGGCGCTGTATGCGACCTGCGCGGTGGCGACATGGCCGCTTGCGGTCGACGTCGCCGCGGACACCTGGACCAGCATCGTGGGGTTCGCTACGTTCGTCTGGATCTGAACCTAACGGGCCGTCTCGGGGGCCGTCCTTGGCTCCGAGGGTGTCACAGGCTTCTGTGATCCCATCAGTGTAGGCGAGCCAGCGCTGTCCAGCGAACTGTGCCGGGAACCGGACCAGTCGCCCCCAGCTCGTCCCCGACGCGTTCGACGCCATAGGACACCACCGCGGCGGCCCGGCTCGCGATGACCGGACCACCGTCGCGGTCACCCCACCCGTCGGTGACCATGGCCAAGGCCGTGCGGCCATGGACCCCTTTGACCATCACCGGTGTCCCCGCTGGCGATCACCTTGGAATCGTCGTCGGAACCACCCCCACCTCGCAGTCTGCGCGTCCGAAACGGCATAGCTGGACCTGCCGAACACGGCTGAGGCCGACGGTACGGGCTGTGCACCCACCGGGAAGGATCAACATGCCGTTCCATGCGGAGTGCGACAACAGCGGACGCCGCCTGCCACTGCCCGGCTCGCGGACAGACAAAGACGAAGCGCGACTCATCCGCTACTGATGATTAATGTGTGAAGTTATGTTGATCCGAGTTCTTCCCAGGCCAGTCCGGTTTCGGTAAAGAACCCGACGAGGAGCTCGGGCCGATACTGCATGCGTTTCAGCCCGTGCTTGACGGCCTGAAAGACCTCGTCGATACCGCGGGCAGCCAGATGCACCAGGGTTGTCCGTTTCAGATACGACCAGGCACCCTCGACGGGATTCAGGTCGGGGGCGTAGGCCGGTAGCCACACAACACTGATCCAGCCGGTGTGCGCGGCCAGGAACGCGGCCATCCGCGCCTGGAGGTGGATGTTCAGCCGGTCCCACACCAGCACCAGCCGACCCCCGGGCAGCTGCGCGTGCGCGGCCAGCAGAAGATCCCGACAGTCCGTCCAGCTCAGCCCTTTACGCTCCCCGCGACGGCCGTGGCTGACCCGTGCCCGGTAGACCAGCCGGGCCCGCTGTCCGGGTTTGTAGCAGACCATCCCGATCACACTCACCCGCCCGGCACCGCCCCGTCCTGGTACCCGCACCAGCGGCGTCACCCCACGCCGTGCCCACGTCCGCCCGCGTGGCGGCCTCAGGCCCTGCCCTGTCTCGTCGCAGAAACAGACCCAGGCGTCCCGGGTCGCCGCGGTGGTTTTACCGCCGGCCACCCCTGCGCGGACCAGCCCGCCACCGCGGTGTCGTCACGTTCCACCGCGCGGCGCGCCGGCACCTGACACGACCAGCCGTTGCGGTCCAGCAGCATCCACACCCCCGGCACGGTGTAGGTGACCCCGAACTCCCGCCTGATCACCTGCGCGACCCGAGCCAGGGTCCACCGCTGATCAATCCAGCCATACACCCCCGGCCCCCGGCGCAAGATCGCCTCCAACCGGGCCAGATCCCGATCATCCAACCGGCACGAGGACAACGGACCGGTCGACCGCAACGCCGCCGCACCCCCCGCTTCCCACGCCCGATACCAGCAGCCCGCCGTCTTCAGGGTCACCTTGAATTCCCGTGCCACCTCCGTCCGTGTCGCACCCGCAGCGAACCGATCAGCCGCGGCCAACCGAACTCGCTCCCGTTCCACCTGCTCGGCGGGCGTCAACCCGCCACCCGTCGCATACCTCATACAAACGGTCTACCCGCACACCAACGGCCATCACCAGGCGCATTAACACCACACATTAATCATCAGTACTACTCGT
>NZ_CASGGV010000099.1:0-111154 GCF_949319125.1 Frankia sp. Hr75.2
CTCCGCAGCGGGGCCAACGGGTTCCTGCTCAAACGAGCCCGGCCCGCGGAGATCGTCCAGGCCGTCCGCACGATTGTCTCCAGCGAGAGCCTGCTGTTTCCCGAAGCGATCCGGTACATGGCAGGCAGGCGACCGAACCGGGAGGCCCACGAGACGATGCGACGGGCCGTGCTCACCGACCGGGAGGCCGACGTACTCCGGCTGATCAGCGAGGGACTGTCCAACAACGAGATCGCCAACCGGCTGTACCTCGGTGCCCAGACCGTCAAGACCCACGTGAGCAGCGTGCTGGCCAAGCTCGGCGCACGTGACCGCACCCAGGCGGTCATCATCGCCTACGAGTCCGGCTTCGTGGAGGCCGGCAAGCCCTAGCGTGGTCGCTACGCATCGTGCGTACGTTCACGCTGCCTGTCGTTGCGTTATGGTGGGTTCGGTGACGACTGAGAGGGTAGAAGCCCTTCCTGTTCTCATATTCTCCCCACGATCGGCACCCTGAATCCGTACTCTCGTGGTGGCACCGTGAAAACCCACCGCTGGTCCGGATGCAGATGGCAGTCCCACAGTACTAGATCCGTGCCATTTAGGGTGCTGCCGCGGTTCGCCAGCCCCACACACCTGCGGGACGGATAGTTGCGAATCATGTAGGTGTTCTCACCGAGAGGATAGAATTCCCACTGCTGGTCGGGGTCTCCGCTGCAGCGCTCCAGTACCAGCGGGGTACCGTTGGTTGTACTACCCCCGACACCCAGTCCCACGCATTTGTTTCCTGCGGCTGTGCTGACTATCAGACCGGTGGTACCGGCGCCGTGCCAGAGCTGGTCGATATGGTAATGGCAGTCCCACAGTATGAGGTGGGTGTTGTCGGCGGTACTGCCCCGGTCGGCCAGTCCTACGCATTTCGCGTCGGCCGCGGAGCTACGTATCGCAGTAGAGTTCGCGCCTTCGGCGTATGCCGCAGACGGTGCGCCGAGTGCGGCCAGAACGAGCGTGAAGAGCAGGGAGAGCAGTGTTTTGATCCGGTGAGTGGTCACAAAAAACTCCAGTAAAGGTGGGTGACTCCACGATGATTGCCGAGTGCCGTGCTTTCAGCTGCGACCAGAAGTATCCGGATGGTGGTTGCAAGTGGGTTGTACAGCGGTAGCGGCATGGTCGCGGGGGTCCACAAGGTCGTGTGACCGGAGCTGGACACGGTAATTCCTGGCGTCCGGCGCAGACCTCGTCCCGGTCAGCTCCTGGCACGGTGGCCGCGCGGTGCGTGGCCGGACTCGTAGTCCTGGCGGCCGTCGTTGAGCCACTCGTCCACCCCTCCGGAACGGAGTTGGGACCGTCCGCTAGCCTGACGCCCTTCCGAAAGGGGTACACGTGGGAATACGCCGGGCGGCATCCGCCCTGGTCGCGCTCGCGGCCATTGCCGCACTCGCTGCCTGTGAGAGCAATCCCGAAACGGCGGACACCTCACCTGGGCCTACCGCTTACGAACGCGCCTACGCCGCCATCTGCAACGGCGTCGCGCCAGCCACCCCATCCACCAACGTGCCCGGCCTGAATACCGCCATCGAACAGGAAGCCTGGCGGTGGGGGTTCTGCAAGGAAGACGCGAAGCAAGATCGGAAGACCTGGGCTACACCCGAAGCCGTGAACGCAAATTTCGGCGGCGTCGGTGCGCGGCGCGCGCTCCGCAACAGCCCGCCGGACTGTGTCAGCGTTCGACTCACCCCCGCAGAGCCATTCTGCGACTGACCGGTGCCGAAAGCATCGGCCTGAGCGGCGCGACCGCCGACGAGCTCGAAGCGCTGATCTATCGTTACCGCACCGACGCCGGCACGCTCGAGTTCATCTGGTTACTCATGGCGGTAGGGCTCCCCCGGTGACGTGCTGCCATACTTTGCGGGTGTTCGACGGGGGTCACGACACCACAGGTTCCACCGATCGCTGGGACTTCTTCGTCTCCTACACCCAGGCCGACCGCCCCTGGGCGGAGTGGATCGCCTGGCAGCTCGAAGCGGACGGCTTCCGGGTCCTGCTCCAGGCATGGGACATGGTCGCCGGCACCAACTGGACGCACGCAATGCAGAGCGGCATCCGGGACGCGACCCGAACCCTGGCTGTGCTCTCAGCCGCCTACCTGGACTCGGCCTACGGCACGCGGGAATGGCAGGCCGCGGTGGCGGCGGATCCGGACAGCGCGCGCCGACGGCTGATCCCGGTCCGGATCGAGGACTGCGCCCGTCCTGGCCTGCTCGGTCAGGTCGTCTCGTTCGATCTGTTCGGAATGGCGGAGCATCGCGCCCGCGGTGCGCTGATGGCGAGAGTCCGGGAGGTGATCGCGGGCCGGGCCAAACCGGCGCGTGAACCCCTCTTCCCCGGCCTGCCTGCTGTACCCGGACCGCGGGTGCTCCCGAACGCCGCGGCCTCACCGGCCTTCCCGGGGGGCGGCGATAACCGCGCGGTCCCGACGCCAGACCGACCGGCCGAATTCCATGCCCTCCTCATCGGCGTTGCCTCGTATGAGGATGAACGGCTTCCCGCGCTGCCCTGGCTGTCGGGCATGCTCGACACCGCGGCGGAGCAGCTGGAGTCCGTCGGTTACCGCACGGAGATCCACGACCGCTCCCGGTCGGGTACGAGTGCGGTGAAGGCGGCTGTCCACGGCTTCCTCAGCAGCGCCGCGCCCGGCGCCACCCTGCTTCTCCTCCTCGCGGGGAACGGCGTCCACCGCGCTGGCCGAGGTGCGGACGCCGGCCGGGATTTCCTCGTTCCCGCGGATGCCACCGTGGGGTACCAGCCTTTCTGGGATCTGTGCGTTCCAGTCGACTGGTCCAGGCCGCTCGCCCGCACCGCCGCCGCACGTGTGCTGATCCTGGTCGACGGCAGCACCTGGTTCGAGGACGGTGTCCGTGCCCTGGTCACGGATGAGGGATGGGGCGCCGGTCGTCTCGACGCCGCATCGGCTGTCGACGTCGCCTACCTTTACCGTGGGCAGGCCGCGGCCGGCACGGGGCCCGACGACGAGCCCCGCGATCCCGCCGCTCGCCCGTCGCTCACCCGGGCGCTTGTGGACGTGCTCTCCACACGCCCGCTGCCGGGCACTCTCGGGGAGTTGCACGCCGCGCTTGAACGCGCGATGTCACCCCTCGTGGGCGATTCCGCCGCCCACGGGTCAGGCGAGCGACCCGGCACGCCCGACCCGCGGATTCTTCCAGGACAGCGCGCCGCGAACGCGGGCCGCGGTGACGGCTCCGAGTACGAGGGCCCCCGCTGCCTCCTGCGCCCGCTGTCCTCCTGCGATCCGCACCGATTCCGTCCCTTCCCCCCGCGGCCCGGCGGGGACGCCGCTGACACCCCTCCACATGCCTGGACGGCCGCCGCCGACCATCACCGAGCCTGGGAGCGGACGGCTGACAACCCTGTCACCGCCGCTCTCCGGGCCGCCACCGGCGCGCTGGTCGACCGCCTTGGCCGGGCATACGACGAGGCGGTCGCGGTCCTGGCGGACGATCCCTGGCACGACCCGGATCTCGCCCGCCGGATGGCCCGCCGGGTCGAGTTCCTCGTCGGCAAGCTCCCGCCCGGGCCGGAGGAGCTGTCCGCGGCCGATGCGGCGCTGCTCGTCGCCGGGCCTTACCTGCACCAGACCGTGTGGACGATCCTCGTCGCCCGAGCCACGGTCGCCCACCCGAGCTCGGCCGACGTTCCGACCGGCCGGGTCGACCGCGTCGAGTTCGACGCCTTCACCCGCACCCATCCCCGGCTCGTCCGCCGCATCGAGCGGGCACAGCTCTCCGGTGACCAGACGTCTGCCGCGTTCGTCGCCTGGTGGCTGGCCCACAAGTGGTGCGAGTCCAACGTGACGGCCCGGTGGGAGGCCGTGCTGCGGGAGCTGTTCGCCGGCCTGGGCGGCGACGGCGCCCAGGAGACCCTCGCCGCCGAGGTGTTCCGCACTGAACGGGTGGCGGAGATCCTCACCGCGCTACGCGCGACACCCACCTTCCTGAACCAGTCCGGGCGGGTCCGGGCGCTGTGCGACCTGGTGACGGTCGCCCCGGCGACGAGCGAGGAGATGCCGCTGCGGGAACGGCTCGTCGCCTACCTGCTCGCCATCGGCCAGAGGATGGCACTGGAGCTCGCGGCGCTGCCGGTCGTCCTCGTCGAGCATCTCGGTGTCGCGGACGCGGTCGACCTGGGCGAGGTCCGCACGGCCCTGCGTCGCGCCGAATGGCAGGGCCGGGGCCGCTCCACCCGCGCCCTGTCGGTGGAGTGCCGGCACCCGGCGCTTCAGGTCGCCCTGGAACGTCACACCGCCAGCCTCGACGCTCTGCTCGCGGAGGCCCACCGGGCGACCGCCGAGATACCCGCCCTGGCCGGAATGCCCACCCACGCCACCGCGGACGATGTCCGCGCGGCCGAGATCGACGGCCACCCGGGCTACACCTCCGCGGGTGCCCAGTTCCGCCTCGCCGAGGACAGGGTGCAGGAGCTGCTCATGGGCGAGCAGCTCTACGAGAACCGCGCGCTGGCCGTGCGCGAGCTCTACCAGAACGCGCTGGACGCCTGCCGCTACCGCCGCGCCCGCACCGAATACCTGGGACGGACCACAGGCCGCCCGTCGACCTGGACCGGCCGGATCGACTTCCGGCAGGGATTCGAGCCGGACGGGACGCCCTACATCGAATGCCGCGACAACGGCATCGGCATGGGCTACCGGGAGATCTCCGACGTCTTCGCCGAGGCCGGCACCCGGACGGTCGACCTTCCCGAGGTCGTCGAGGAGATGGGCCGCTGGGCGGCCTGTGACCCACCGGTCGAGTTCCACCCGAACAGCCGGTTCGGGGTGGGCGTCCTGAGCTACTTCATGATCGCGGACGAGATCCGGGTCGAGACGTGCCGCCTCGGGCCCGACGGCCGGCCCGGCGAGCTGCTGCGGGTCACGATCGCCGGCCCCGGCAACCTGTTCCGCATCGAGCCACTGGGACCGGGCGGGGAGAGCGGTACCAGCGTGCGGCTGTACCTGAGCCGGGATCCGAAGCGCCCGCCGATCTCCTGCGTGGACATCCTGCGCCGGATCCTGTGGGTCGCCGAGTTCGACACCCACGCCACCGAGGGCGCCGCGCTGGAGCACTGGCCTGCCGGCCAACTTGCCCCGTCGGCGCCTGTCGGGCAGACAGACCCGCTGCAGTACGAACTTCGCCGGTTGACGACGCAGATTGTCAATGCCGGTCGTGGCGTGTGGTGGTGCAACGGCGTCGGCGCGATTCTCGCCGACGGGCTGTGGGTCGGCGAGGCCGTGCTCGGTGTGGTGCTCGACCTGACCGGGCGCCTCGTACCCGAGCTGTCGGTCGACCGTAACAAGATCAGGAAACTGATGGACGAGCCGGCGGTCGACGCGCTGCTGTCGGCCGCGATACCGGTCCTGCGCGCGTCCGACGTGTTGGAGGTGACCGTCGACTGGCTCATCGCCTTCGCCTACTCGTTTCCCCTGGTCGCCGACGCCGTGCTCGAGGCGATGGCCGCCGACGGCGAATTCTGGGTCGGCACGGGCGGCGTCCGAGTGCCGGTCGCGCGGACCGGTCTTCTCGCCGTCGACAGCGGCCTCGGGCCGGTCGCGGGGCAGACCGACCGCCCCGTCGCTCGATCAGGAACGAACTTTCTCCATAGCTACCTCGTTCCCGACACCACCTTCTTTGCTCGAATGGCTGACTGGGCGCGCGCGGAGGATGGCTTCCCGCCCGCTCGGGACGTCCGCGGCGATTGCGAAATGGTGGTTCCCAGCGACCTCGCGATCATGGTCGTCAGGCTCGAGTATTCACGGCGCATCCCCGCGCGTTACCGTGCAGTTGTTGGTTTCGTTGCTGGCAGGTTGCGCTGCCCGCCGAGGACGCTGGACAGCAGGATGTGCCGTCTTGGCTATCAGGTCCCCAGTCTGAAGAGCGTCGAGGTCGTCGAAATCACGGACCTTGATCAGGCACTGTTGAGTTCAGGGCTCGACGGGGAGATGCCGATCTGGGCGTGGGATGGCCGAGACCACACCGTCGCTCCTGGTCATGTCCTGGCCGCGGCCAGCCGCCTGTTGATGCACCCTGACAAGATCGTCGACCGCCTGCGGGTACTGGGCCTCGCGGTGTGGCCGCCACCTGGCGATCCCGCGGACGCGGCTCCCATGGACCTGGTCCTGCAGAGCGCACAGCTCGATGGACGATATCCGTGGCTGCCGGCGGGACGGGTAGGCCGCGCCCACGTCTTCCGGTCCGCATTGCACACTGAGTCGACTTTCGTCGAGGTCTGCGCCCGGCTGCGCCGTTTCGGTTACCGGACGCCCCAGATCAACACGGCGGCCTGCTTGGGTGCTGGGGAGCGCGATGCATTCATCGTGAGCCGTGACACGGAGGGCGCGCTGAGCTCCGTCCCGGTTCCCACCAGCTATCTGAGTGGACTGAGATCGGATTTGACCGGTAGCAGGGACAACAATGTCGGGCGCCTGCGGGAACTCGGCTTCCCCGTGGCACGGACGCTTCGTTTGCCGGCCGGGTCGCGGCCGAATATAGCCGACCGTTTCCCGGTCGTGGACGAGTATCATCCACTGTGGACCGTGGGTGCGCCCATAGATCGAGTTCATCTGCTCCTGCTCGCGAACGCCGCGAAGATGAGATATCCGGTCCTGGTTGCGTTACTCGACTCGAATCATTACACGGTGGCGCAGGTATCTGAACCAAGATCTAACCGAATTGCGCGGATCGCAGAGATAAATGATTTTGTCCTGGTCGATGCGTCTAGAATTGGGCGATTTGAGATTTGCCATCTCCTCAACATGGCTGGAGACGCAGGGCTTCCGATCGATGTATCCCTCGACCTGCTTGCGGAGGTCGGCGTCGCGACTCCGGATGTCGGAGACCTGGAAATAACGAACGATGACTGCATAATCCTGAGCTCGTTCTTCGACGGCAATGCAAATCTCGTGAGCATGGACTTCGTCCCTGCCGCACAGGTGCGGGCGGCAGCCACCCGTCTGCGCCGTGAACCCGAGGACGTTGCCCTGCGCCTGCGCCAGCTCGGGCTGGCGACCGCCGATCCAGGAGGATGGGCGGCATCGCCCGTCCGTTCATCCGACATCGCCCTGCTGGCACGGGACTTCGACGACCATGACGCGTTTCTTCAGGATGGGAACGTCTCCGCGGCTCACGTACTGCGCGCCGCGGCACACACCGGGGAGACACCGCGGGCTCTCGCCGACCGGCTCGGCGAGCTCGGTTTCGACGTCGACCCGGTGGCGGACGTCGAGCTGACCGCGGCGGAGGAACGCACGGTCGTCGACCTGCTCGACGTCTCCGATGACCCGTCGCTCGACCATGGCTGGGCGGGGCTGAGCCGAGCGAGCATCCTCGCCACCGCATACCGTGATTCCACCCGCGGCCATTCGCGCGGCCCGGCGGAGCTGGCCGCCTGGATCGGCGGACTCGGTGCGGGCCTCGACACGTATGCCGGGGCACGCTTCCCCGACGACTTGTGTTTCGACGATGTCGACCTGCTCAGCTGGGCTCTGGACGGGGAGCCGCCGTGGCTGGCAGGCGACGAGATCAGCCCGGGTCACGTTCTGGCCGCGGCTGGGATTACCGGCCGGCCGACACATGAGATCGCCAGCCGCCTGAGACATCTCGGGTTCACCATCGCCGACCTCCCGGACCGGGTGCCGGACGACGTGGACGCCGTCGACGTCGTCCTGCTCAGTAAGTTCCTGGACGGGAAGGCGCCTCGGCTGACAGACCGCCAGGTACCGCTGGCGCACGTCTATAACGCGGCCTGTGTCCTCTCCTGTGATGTGGTCGAGATCCGAGAGCGGTACGACCGGCTGGGCCTGGAGATACTCGGAGAGCCGAGAGAGCTCGACCGGGTGACTCGCGGCCACGCTACCGTCGCGTTTTACTGCATGGATACTGCCGCGTCGGAAGCCGATCTGTTGTCGCCGGCGCAGATCTTGGCCGTCGCCCAGTTCACCGGGCGTGATCCGGCGAGCGTCCGCGACTCGTTCACGGGCCTTGGCCTGTCTGTGCCGGAGGCAGGAACACTGCCCGACATAGCGGCGGCCGCGCTGACCGCCCAGGACGCCATCCTGCTGAGCTCATGTCTGGACGGGCGGGGCCCCTGGCTGGGCTGGCGCCCCGCACCGCTCGCCCACGTCATCGGCGCGGCCGGCTATCTGCGGTGGTCGCCGCGGCGCGTCGTCAGCCGGCTCGCTGAACTCGGCTGTGCCGTGCCCACACCGGCCGACTCCGCGCTCGACGTCGTCGTCGACGGTGTGGACCGGCAGCTCGCGGATCTGCTCACCGACACGTCCGACGCATACGTGGAACGGCCGGTCTCGCGGGCCGAGATGCTCGTCGCGTCGTTCCGGTTCCGCTGGACACCATCGCGGATCGTCGCGCGCATGGTCGAACTCGGATTCGACGTTCCCTCCGTTACCTCCCAGACGTTCCCCGAGGCTGGCGCTACCGGCCGGTGAGGGTGCCTGCGCGATCGTAGGGTTGTGACGCTGCTCTGTGTCAGAGCCGGTCGGCCGATATGGTGATTCTCCGGATATGACTGATTCGGTCTGATACCCGACATCGAACCCCGAAGTCCACAGGAAACGATCAATGTCAAAGGTTATGACAGGTCTGCAAGGTCGGCCGGGATCGTCCTGTTCGCACTTCTTGCCACCGCCGCCCTGCTCCTGGTGACTGCCTGCGCGAGCAGCGACCCAGCCGAGGAAGGCGGCGCTGTCGACGTCAACGTCAACCCGTCTGCTGGCCGTGCGGCGGCCGGCAACAACGGTGCCCAGCAGAACACCCCAGCGGGCAGCGGCACCCCCGCCGACCGCGACACCCCCGCCGACCGCGACGCCCCGGCCGTGAGCGGCAGCCCAGCGGTCGCCGGCAAGCCCGGTACCCGCCAGGATCCCCTCCCCGTCGGCACCTCCGCCAGGATCGGCGACTGGGACGTCAAGCTCGGCCGCACCATCCAGAACGCCACCGACCAGGTCCTGGCCGCCAACACCTTCAACAAGCCCCCGGTCGCCGGCCGGCAGTACGTGATGGTGCCCCTGGAGGCAACCTACCGAGGACCCGACGAGGGCACGGCATGGGCGGAACTGGGATTCAAGTTCGTCGGTTCGAAGGGCAACATTTTTTACCTCAACGTCGACGACAACTGCGGGGCGCTCCCACAACCGCTCATCGATGCCGGGAATGTGTACGCCGGTGCCTCGGCACAGGGAAACATATGCAAGTCAGTGCCGTCGGACCAGGTCGCGGGCGGCACGTGGATCGTGTTCGCGGTCGACGATCCCGACGACTCCGAGACGTTCTTCAGGGTTTCCTGATACCTGCGGATTGCCTTTCGGGTGCCGCTGACGCGGACGGACCCGGGCAGTGGTCACGGGCCCGGCTACGGGAGGCGGCCGGTGGGCTCGCGAACCATCGCAATCCCGCCCCCGCGGACATCCATATCGTCCGCTGACCTGGTGCGCTCCGTCCATCGTCGTCCGTGGAGGTCCACGCTGGACCGCGCGCTCGGCTGTCACCTTGGTTGTCGCTGACACGTCTCGACCTGACGTGCACACGGCCATGACGACCCACACGGCCCTGATCGCTGTCTCCGGAACGGCGACCAGGTCGCGTCTCTGCTGTGCCGACCAGACCGGCCTGACCCGGCCCACTTCGGCACGCCGTGGCCGCAAGCCCAACGCCGAGATCAGTGACCCGCGCCCAGCCCGGCAGCGACTGCTGGACGCTGCGAACGAGCTGTATCTACACCGAGGGCGTCCAGTCGGTGGGGATCGACCGGATCATCGAGCACGCGGGCGTCGCGAAAGGCTCCCTCTACAACACGTTCGGCAGCAAGGAGGCGCTCGTCCGCGCCTATCTCGAATCGCGCCACGAAGGCACCACCCAGCGGCTCAGCGCGGTGATCGACGCGGTGGACGATCCCCGCGAGAACTATCGGCATGCCGTAGACATGGATCTATGTCTCCGGCCGTCTAGCCAGCGCGAGATGGAACCTTAGACGCCACGCACCGGACAGGAATGAGGCAACGTGGCCGAGAGGGCTACCTGAGTCGACCTCCTACCGGTCATCCGGCCGCTTTCACGCCATTAGCTCAGGTCGCAGCCCGATGATTTTCGTATCAAGGTCCCCGTGCGCGGTGGACCGGGGTGCCTGTAGGCCTCCCCACGGGGTGCTGGCACCCGGAATGCCGGGGTCCTAACCACCCTTGTCGGAAAGGCCGCGGTGCAGCTTAATGGTCGCCGTGGGTGGATAACGGTGTTGCTCGCGGGCGATAACCGGATCGTCCTCGAAGGCGCGGGGCGGTGCTGCGCGCCGATCTGGACGTAACCGCAGTCGTTATCGCGACGGACGGCGTGAGGAGAGGGTGGCCGACCCGGGTAGCTCGGTCGCATGATTCGGAAGGTCGCGATGGACGGATCGATACTCGACCAGGAGATCGTCGCCGCGATGCTGTCGCCGGTGAAGCTCGACGGTGCGCTGACTGCGGACCACTAGGAACTGCGCCAGAGGTTGCCCAGGGCAAGCAGCCCAAGGCGCCACCCTGGCGGGGACGAACGTCAGGGTCGATGACTTGTGCCTACAGCTGGCGCAGGGTGCGAGCCCGGGCCGGCAGAGCGCGCCGGACCGGCCGCGTATGTTGCATGCTGCAATTCTACGCCGGGAGGAGCCGAGTGAGACTCACTCCCGGCTGCTGCCAGGCAGTCTCGCCGAGAGGCTGCGGGGCGACGCCCGGGGCGGCGGAGCAGACCTGGACCGGACCGCTTACCATCACGGACCTCGTGTCGGACGTCCGAGACCATTCCGCGATCGCCCCGCGCACCGACCCGGCGGTCCTTGCCGGCCGGCTGAGCGACCATCTCCAGGAGATGAACGCGGCGATCGTCAGCGAGGGGGGAACCGCCCTGAAGCACGTGCGGGACGCCGTCATGGCTGCACTGGGCAGTGCGGAACAGCTCGAATACACCCTGGTCGGGGACACGGTCTCTGGCAGTGCGGCATGAGGCCCACACCAGTCACCGGCACCGAGGACGTGTCCACGGCCGCGCCTACCGCCCCTGTGGCGCTGAGGCTGCGGGGGGTGCGGCGGACCTTCGACGCCGAACTGGCGCCGGTCCGTGCGCTGCGTGGGGTGAACCTGGAGATCCGCGCCGGCGAGTTCGTCGCGATCATTGGTCCGTCGGGCTGCGGTAAGTCCACGCTGCTCAACGTCATCGCAGGTCTGGAGACGGTGGACGAGGGAACCGTTGAGGTTGCCGGGAAGACGATCAGCGGGCGGGATCCGGACTGGGTCGCCCGGTTCCGCCGGCACCACATCGGCGTGGTGTTCCAGTTCTTCAACCTGATCGACGGGGTGTCGGCGATGCGCAACATCGCGTTGCCGGCGGCCATCGGGGGGATGCGTCGCCGCGACGCCGAGGCTCGCGCGCGCGATCTGTTGGACCTGCTCGGTCTGGGTGACCGAGCAGACCAGCTGCCGTCGGTGCTGTCCGGGGGGCAGCGCCAGCGGCTGGCGATCGCGCGCGCGTTGGTGAACGAACCCACCTTGCTGCTCGCCGACGAGCCCACGGGCGCGCTCGACAGTGACGGCGGGCTGGAGATCCTCGAGCTGTTCCGCCGGTTACACATGGACGGACAGACCATCATGATGATCACACATTCGGCCGAGGTGGCGGCTGGTGCCGGGCGGCTGGTCCATATGCGCGACGGCGTGATCATCGATGGGCTGGCGGGGGGGGTGCGGCGCAACCGGCCCGGGTTGGCGGGCGAACGTCATGACCGCCGCGCTGGTGCGATGATTCCTCGCTCTGCTCGCAGTACAGGGCGATGACCGCGAGCAGGAGGATGGTCCGGTCGGCAGCGGTTGGGCTGTTGCCGGTGTGGGCGTTCCTGCGGCTCGATCTGCGGTGCCGTTGGCGGTCGCTGGCCGTGCTCTCGCTGCTGGTGGCGCTGTCCTGCGGCGTGGTGATGGCCGCCACCGCCGGGGCGCGGCGCGGCGGATCGGCGGTGGACCGGCTGCGCGACTCCAACCTCGCCGCCACCGTCCTGGTCGCGCCCAGGACGCCAGGGTTCGACTGGGACCGGGTGCGTCGTCTGCCGGGGGTGGAGGCGGCCGGCACCATGCTGCTTACCGTCGACTTCCACCTCAACATCGAGGGGGTCGGGACGCTTGACGGCGAGGACTACTGGTATCCGGTTGGCGACGCCGAGCTGACCCGGACCGTCGAGAGGGCGGTGGTACTCGCGGGCCGGCTCGCCGACCCAACGCAGGTGGGCGAGGCGATGGTCACCGAGTCGTTCGCCGAACGCCATCACGTGGGGGTGGGCGACACGGTCACCGCCCGGCTGTTCACACCCGGGGAGACCGACGCGTTCCTCTCGGGCAACGTACTCCACGCCGCCAGCGGCCCGCGCCAGCCGCTGCGGATCGTCGGCGTGGTGCGCTCGCCGGCGATGAACAACTTCACCCACCACAGCGTGATCATGACAACGGTGGCGTTCACCGACGCCTACCGCGCGAACCTGCTCGGTGCGAGCGGGCACCGGGTCGACTTCGCCGCGGTTCGCCTCACCCACGGCGAGGCCGGTCTCCGCGACTTCCAGCGTCGGCTCGCCCAGCTCACCGGGCAGGACGACATCCAGTTCCAGAACCTGGCCGAGGAGGCGCACGACGCGAAGGGGATCACCGGGTTCGAGCGGAACGCCCTACTGATGTTCGCACTCACAGCCCTGGTCGCCTCGGCCGTCGTGCTCGGTCAGGCCGCCGCCCGATACGCGACGGCGGCCGCTGCCCAGCTGCGGGTCCTGCTGGCGCTGGGAATGACCCGGGGGCAGGCGACGGCGGCCGCGGCGGGCGGACCGGCACTCGCCGCGACGGTGGGAGCCGTCGTGGCGTCCGCGGCCGCGGTGGCTGCTTCGGGAGCGTTCCCGATCGGCACCGCAGCCGACTACGAGCCCGCCCCGGGAAGGCACGCGGATCTGGCTGTGCTGGCCGGGACTGCGGTCATGGCGGTGGCCCTCGTCACGGCCGCGGCGGCACTCGGCGCCTGGTCCGCTTTCGTCAGGAAACGAGTCGCCGCCGCACCCCCCAGGTCGGTGGTCGTCGACGCCGCATACCGGCTGGGTCTGCCGGTACCGGTCCTCATCGGTGCCCAGTTCGCCCTCGAGCCCGGTCGGGGACGCGCCGCGGCGCCGGTCCGGTCGGCCCTGATCGGCGCCGTGCTCGGCGTGCTCGGAGTGCTTGCCGCGCTCACGTTCCACACCGGCGTCGCAGATGCCGCGGGCAACCCCCAGCGCTTCGGTCACACGTACCAGATCGAAGGCTGGATCGGCTTCAACGGCACGGACTTCGCGCCGGCGCGGCAGGTCCTGGACGCGTTCGCGGCTGATCCGGACGTTGTCGCGGTCAACGACACCCGGGTCGGTGTGGCCACGGTGAGCGGGCTGCCAGTCCACGTCTTCACCCACCAGCCGGCGGTGGCAGGCCGGCCGTTACCGGCCGTGACGCTGTCCGGGCGGATGCCGGTGGCGCCGGATGAGATCGCGCTGGCCCCGCAGACCGTCCGGGAGACCGGCGCGAAGGTGGGTGACACGCTCACCTTCGCCGGAACGGCACGGGCGCCGATGCGGCTCACCGGCGTCGCGCTCGTGCCCGAGGGAGGAGTCAGCTACGCGAAGGGCGCGTGGACCACGGGGGACGGTTACCGGGCGCTGTTCCCCGGCGGCTCCTTCACCTACCACCAGATCCACGCATCGCTGCGATCCGGCGCGAACGCCAAGGTGGTCTCCCAGCGGATCTCGGCGGTGCTCGGCGGGAAGAACGCCGCAAAGTTCGGTCCGGCCGGCCTTCCCCGGGAGGCCCAACAGCTTCGTAACGTGCGCGGGCTGCCGCTGGCGCTCGGCGTTTTCCTCGCCCTGCTCGCCGTCGCCACCACCGGCCACACGCTGACGGCTGCGGTGCGGCGGCGCCGGCACGAGGTGGCTGTGCTGCGCGCGCTCGGGCTCACCCGGCGGCAGAGCCGACTGATCCCTCTCGCCCAGGCGATCACGCTCACCCTCACCGGGCTGCTGTTCGGCGTGCCGCTGGGACTCGCGCTGGGCTGGACGATGTGGCGGGTGGTGGCGTCGAGTATCCCGGTCCTTTATGTGCGGCCGGTCGCGCAGCTCGCCCTCGCTCTCGTCGTCCCGGCGACGCTGCTGATCGGCAGCCTGCTGGCCGCCCTGCCGGCCCGCCGCGCCGCCCGGATCAGCGTCGGCGAGGCCCTGCGTGCCGAGTGAGGGCGGGACGGCCGGGCCGAGGCGGTGGAGGCGGTGGGCCGATCAGGTCGTGCCGAGCATGGTCGCGGCCGTGGCCGTCGTCGCGGCAGTCGTCCTCGCCGCCGTCCGGGGGCCCGAACCGCCGGGCGTGATCGCCGCGCTGCTGGGCACCGGCTGGCTGGCGGTGACCGTGGCCGCGGCGCGCGCGGGTCGTTCCGGCCTCGCCCGGGGCGCCGCCGTGGTCACCGCGCTCCAGGCGGCGGTCGTCGCGATGCCCGCCTTCGGCCCACTGGTCGTCGTCGCCTGGACCTGGGTCCTGCTGGCCGTCCCACACGGAAGGCTGGAGAGCACCAGCCGGCGGGCGATCGGTGCTCTCCTCGTCACCGGCGCGCTCAGTTGGTCGGCCGCGCTGGCCACCGCCGGCCTCGACACAGCCGCTCCCGCTGGTGCCCTTACCGTGGCGATGGCCGGCTGCGCGGCGCTGACCGGCTTCGTCGGCGCGGCCCGCGGGGATCAGCAGGCGCGCTGGACGCTGCTGTGGGCAGCCGCCGGGGGGCTGATCGCGGTCGCCTGCGCCAGCGTCGCCGGTGCCCTTCTCCTCCTGGTCGGCACCCCAACACAGCCGATGTTGCCGGCCCTGGTCGGCCTGCTGGCGCTTCCGCTCGGTCTCGCCGCAGGTATCTGGCCGCGAACGGCAGAGCTGGCCCCCCGGGCGCTGACCGGGGCACTCGTCGTCGCCGGGCTGACCGTACTTGCCGACATCGTCTACCTGGTCACCGTGATCGGTATGGGCCACCGGCCGGTCGGCGGCGAGCGGACCGTTCTCGGGCTGTCCCTGCTAGCGGCCCTGGTGACAGCGGCACTCGCCTGGCCGGCCCGGGCCCGCCTGGTCGACGCCGCCGAACGGGCCCTGCACAGCGCGAGACCGTCCCCGCAGGAACTGCTCACCACCTTCAGCGCCCGGATGACCAGAGCGGTCCCCATGGACGAGCTGCTGCTCCAGCTCGCCGAGCTGTTACGGGCCACGCTGGGGCCGGCAGGAGCCGAGGTGTGGACCGGGACGGAGGGAATCCTGGCCAGGACGGTCTCGGTGCCAGAACGGCCGCCGGCAGCCATCGAGCTCAGCGAACAGCAGCGGACCGTGGTGGCCCAGGCCCGGGCCGCGGGCACCAGGTGGCTCGCGATCTGGATTCCCGACCTGCTCACCGGTCCGGCCAGCACGGCCGGTGCCACCAGTACCGGTGCCACCAGTGCCGGTGCGGCCGGAGCCACCGGTACGGCTGAGCGCGCCCCGAGGCAGTCCGGCGTCACCGCGCCGGCCGACAGCGCGGGCGCCGGCGTCGAGCTGGTGCGAGCGGCGCCCGTCACACACTTCGGGGAGCTGCTGGGCCTGCTGGTGGTCCGGCGGCCGCCGACCGGACCCCCGTTCACCGCCCAGGACGACCGCATCCTCGCCGAACTCGCCCGTCCGGTGGGCCTGGCCCTGCACAACATCAGCCTGGACACGGCCCTGCAGACGTCCCTGGCGCAGCTGCAGGAGCGTAACGCCGAGCTGCAGGCATCCCGAGCGCGAATCATCGGCGCCGCCGACGCCTCCCGCCGGCAGATCGAGCGGGACCTGCACGACGGTGCCCAGCAGCATCTCTTCGGCATCTCGGTGAAGCTCGGCATGGCCGAGCAGATCATCGCCGCCGACCCGACCGCGACCGGACCGCTCCTGGCGGAGCTGCGCAGTGACGTGCAGGCGGCGACCGCGGCGCTGCGTGAACTGGCACACGGCATCTACCCACCGCTACTACGCGACCACGGCCTCGCGCCGGCGTTGCGCGCGGCCGCGGCCCGCTGCCCCCTGGAATGCTCGGTGGAGGTGACCACCGCGCGGTATCCGTCCGCCGTGGAGGCCGCCCTCTACTTCTGCTGTGTCGAAGCGTTGCAGAATGCCGGCAAGCATGCCGGGCCGGACGCGCGGGTCCAGGTGCGGGTGGATGCCGACGGCGAGGATCTCCGGTTCTCGGTATCCGACGACGGCGCAGGTTTCGACCAGACAGCCGTCAGCGGCCACGGCTTCGTCAACATGCAGGACCGACTGGGGGCGATCGGTGGCACGGTGGAGGTGGTCTCCACACCCGGCGCCGGGACCACCGTGCGCGGCCTCATCCCCCGGGCGAACCCCGAAGGTATGACCCGCGTTGCCCGGGCAGAAGGCGAACGTCCAGGCGGGTAGGGGTCCGGCCGCCTCAGCTCCGGCGCCTGAGCTCCAGCAGGATCGCGGGCGTGAGATCATCCTTGCGGATGTAGCCGGCGGCACCGCAGTCGTCAGCCCCCGGCGGCAAGTCCTCGACGGCATAGCTCGACATGAGCAGCACATTCACCGTCGGATCGCCTGCGATGATCCGCCTGGTCGCCTCGATCCCGTTGATACCGGGCAGATAGACGTCCATCAGCACGACAGCCGGCCGAATCTGCCGGGCGAGGATGACGCCTTCCTCGCCAGACGCCGCCTCGGCCACCACCCGCCAGCCGGGTACCACCCCAACCAGGGCGCACGTAATTCCCCGGAACAGCTCCTGGTCGTCGACGACGAGCACCGCGACCGCGCCGCCCTCGCCGTTCACTGCCATGCGTCCGATGGTGCCGGTCGGGTCCGCCCCGGAACAAGGGTGCTGGCACGACTCCGGCGGAGGGCCAGGACAGAGCCATAGCTCAGGTACCGATTCAGGACGCCGTTTCAGGGCCCGGCGTCCTGCTGCTCCGCAAGGTAGATGAGGACAGCCTTGACCCGCCGGTTGATATCCGGCTCGGTGGTCAGCCCGAGCTTCGCGAAGAGGGCGTTGATGTGTTTCTCCACAGCCCTTTCACTAAGAAAGATCGCGGCGCCGACCGCGGCGTTGTTCTTTCCCTGCGCGATCTGGGACAGGACCTCCCGTTCCCGCGGGCTGAGCGAGGCCAGCACCGATGCGCGGGTGGACGTCCGGGCCGTGACCAGCGCCTCCACCACCACCGGGTCCACCACCGAGCGACCGGCGGCGACCGCGCGCACCGCATCGGCCAGGTGCTGCGGCTCGCCGACCCTGTCCTTCAGCAGGTACGCCCGGCCCGCGCTGCCCCGTTCGAACAGGCTCAACGCATACTCCGGGCTCGTGTACTGGGAGAGCACCACCACCCCGACCCGGGGGTGGCTGGATCTCAGGAGGGAAGCCGCACGGATGCCTTCGTCCGTGCCGGTCGGTGGCATTCGCACATCTGTCACCACGGCGTCCGGCCGCTCAGCCTCCACCGTGGCGAGAAGCCCCTCCAGATCGCCACAGGACCCGACGACGGTAATGTCGGCCTGAAGATCCAGAAGTCGGCGCACACCCTCACGCATCAGCAGGGAGTCGTCGGCCAGGACAACACGTAACGCCACCCCACCAGCTTAGTGATGCGACCCCCCCGATGCCTGGTCATCCGGCCACCCACCCTCAGCGGTTGGGAACGTCTGCGTGCCATGCGCCGCCGCCGCGACGAGCCGCCACCGCGTCGGCGGTCCTCCACGCAACCGCGCTTATGCGCCATCCCCGGCGAGGTGGTGGAAGCCAGAAATCCGGGTGGTAGCACCCGGACCGTTTGACCGACAGGCACCCCTGGGCGGTGCCTGTCGTGTTCCGTAACGTCACTCGCTGCTCCAGCAGTCGCCGATGTGCAGTCAGGGAATGAGCGGGGAAGCCCGATGCTGGGTACCGAGTACATTGTGGTAGCGGTCGTCCTGCGGCTTGCGGCGGGTGTGAGTTATCTGGCGATGACCTGGCGGGGAACGGCCCGGCCGAATCCGGTCAGCTGGCTGTGCTGGGGCGCGACGCCGCTCGTCGCGTTTGCTGCGCAAATTCAGGACGGGGTGACCTCGGCGTCCTGGGTGACGCTGTCACTCGGCGTCGGCCCGCTGCTGGTCTTCGCGGTCTCGGTCGGGAGAAACACCGCCTGGCGGGCAGGTCGGACCGATATGATGTGCGGTGGATGCGCGGCGTTGGGAATTGTTCTCTGGCAGGTCGCCGACAACCCCGGCCCGGCGCTCACCCTGAGCATCCTGGCCGATATTCTCGGCAGCATCCCGACGCTTGCGAAAGTGTATTACGAGCCCCACTCAGAAAAAGCATCACCCTACCTGATGAGCCTGCTGGGCATGGTGGTTACACTACTGACGCTCGATGGCTGGGAATACTTTGACTACGCTTTCCCGCTCTACATGCTGCTCATCAATCTGAGCATCTTCGGCCTGATCGTGACACGCTCGGTGCAGCTACGCCGCCCGGCGCCCGGCCCGCTCGAACCGCAACCATCGAACCTGGTAGGCATGCCCAGGCAGCCGGCTCGGGCCGGGCAGGCACACCACGGAACATGCCCGAGCGGGGGCTGTTGGTCCCCGCCGGACCGGTTGCCATCACGTTCGCCACACCGGCGGCCCAGTCAAGGCCGGCTTCGTCCTGCTTTCCGGCAAGGTCAAAGACGGGGCGGCCGCAACCGCCGCCGGCATCAAGGCCGGAACGACCGACCTGGACCGACGACGATGGACATCTACGTGGACATGGTCGACACCGTCCACGGTGAGAGTGGAACAACACCCGTCCAGGTCTAGCCGGCGTCTGGCGCTCTTTGCCATGTGGTTGATCGCTGCCGTCGGGAGTGCCTCTTGCCGCGTTTGTCCAGCGTCCATTCGAGCAGTTTGGCGGTCGCAAGGGTGCTGGGGTGGTCGTGGCCGAGGGTGCGGCGTTGTTGAGCGAGTAGATCCTCAAGGCTCTGTCGATCATCCGGGGCGAGGGTGGTGTCAGCGGGTTCAGGGTCGGTGGTGGGGAAGGCCGGTTCGCGGGTCGGTGCGTTCGGCCGGTGTACGGGGAAGCCGGGTGGGCTGGTGGGTTTGGCGCGTCCGGCGAGTGCGTGGCGGACGTGGTCGAGGAGGTGCCGGCCGGCCTGGTGGGCGTCGTGGTTGAACAGGTCGATGGAGACGACGGCGCCGAGTAGCCCCGGCCGTAGGCAGTCTTCGACCCGTACAGGTAGGAGTTTGCGGCCGAAGCCGTGGGGGTCGGCGGCGTGGGCGGCTTGCCACTCCGTCTGGCCGTAGACCGAGGTCAGGTAGGCGTCGGAGAGCACCGCGACCGTGCGTTGAGCGCGTTGCACGCCTTGTTGCATGCGGATCTGCCAGTTCGTTCCGGCGACGAAGTCCCATGCTTGGACGAGCACGCGGTAGCCGGCTTCTTCGAGCTGCCAGGAGATCCACTCCGCCCATGGGCGATCAGCCGCCGTGTAGGAGACGAAGAAGTCCCAGCTCGGGTCGCTACTGGCCGTGTCGTCCGCGTCGTCCCTGCCTGTCACCCGGCCAGTGTGTCACCGGCACGCACCGCATCAGATCGTCCTGCTACGGCGTGCGCCAGGCTCCCGGCTTGTGACGTGGGGCACGGTGTACTTTCGTTTACTCGACGAGGCGCGTGAGTTCACGTTTGCAACGGCAGGGTCGATTTCGCTGCCGGGCGGTCATGCCGGTCCTCCACAGGATGATCGCCTGGTCGTCGCTGGCGGTGGCGGTGGCGTGGAGGGTGCGCCTGTCGGGGGGCGCGACGGCGGTCAGGGCGTTCACCGGGCTGGTGCGGCCGGTTAGGGGTGTGCCGACGGGCCGTCCCCCAGGGCAGGCGAGGAGACCGCTGACCCTTCCCGCCCGATTAGAAGATGGAATGTCGCGTGATGGAACGTGTAGGAGAATGACGCGCAGTGCCGCATAATCCGAGGTCAGGGCATTTTTGGTGTCGGGTTCTGCCGGCGAATATCGCGCCGTGCCGGAACATTCGCGCACACAATGCGCCCATATCCCGCCGAAATAAGATCGGCACCGCACGAGTACGTCGCCGCGGGCGGTGTCATCGGGAAGAGATGTGCCGACGAGCAGGCCGCCTGGGCCGCCCAGCCGTCGACACATCGGTCGTGCCCCGCCCGCAGACGCGAGCGTTACATGATCTGCGTGAACGCTACCCCTCCGGCCAGTCTGGAGTTTCCACCTCATCGCCACGGAATTGGAGTTGCATATACGAACCGAACAGGCGCTCCGATCGCCGCCCCAGAGCATGGGGACATGCCTCTACAGTGCAAAAAACCCCGGAATCTGCGCTCCCCAAGGGAACTTTTCGCTACCAGGACTACACCCTCTTTATCGCGATGCGGGGCGTGGAAATGCAACTTCTACCCGGTTGCGTCCGCAGCGTTTGGCCTGGTACAACTCGACGTCGGCGAGCTCGACAAACACCGCCATGGTGTCACCGGGAGCGGGAATGATCGCCGCGACCCCGATGCTCACGGTGACGATGCAGTCGATGACCAGCGGATGTGGTTCGGCCAGTTCCGCGACAGTGGAGCAGAGACGTCGGGCCAGCTGGACGGCGGTGTCGGAGTTGGTGTCCGGCATGACCACGGCGAACTCCTCGCCCCCGTAGCGGGCCGCCAGGTCGGTGCTGCGGACGTTCTCGGCCAGGCAGGCGGCGACCCGCTGGAGGCACCGGTCGCCAGCGGCGTGTCCGAAGTGGTCGTTGTAGAGCTTGAAGTGGTCGATGTCGACCATCGCCAGCGCGATGGGTGCCGCCTGGTGTCGGGCCCGGTGCCATTCGGCGTCGAGGACCTCCTCGAAGCGTCGCCGGTTGGGTAGTCCGGTGAGCGAATCGGTGCGCGAGAGCTGCTCCAGCCGCCGGTTGGCGGCGGCGAGTTGCTGGGTCCGCTCGGCGACCTTGCGTTCCAGCGACGCGTACACCTGGGCGTTGTCGAGCGAGACCGCCAGCTGCCCGGCGATGAGCATGATCCCTTCGAGGCGTTCGGCGGAGAACGCGCCGCGGATCATCCGGTTCTCCAGCAGCAGCATCGCCCGCAGCCTGCCCCGGATCATGATGGGGACGGCCAGCAGCGAGCAGCGGCCCAGGTCGGTGAAGTACGGGTCGTGGCAGAACCGGTCCTCGCGGGTGGAATCGGCGACGACGACCGGCTCCCGGGTGCGTTCGGCGTACCGGACGACCGAGGACGGCAGCATCCGCCGCCGGCCGGCCTCCGGCAGCGAGACCGTGCCGCCGCCGACAGACACCAGCCAGCCGCGGTCCTGCTGGTCACGTAGCAGGAAGTGAACGCCCGTGGCGCCGGTCATGGCTGACAGGATTCCCGCGACCCTGGCCCGGAGGCCGTCGATGGTGGTCTCGGAGCTGAGCGTCTGGGAGGCCGCGACGATGCCGAGCAGGTCGATGGTGCCGGTCGTGACGGTGGAGCGGCGGGCAGAAGGCTCTACTGATGGCTGGGCGGCCGGCTCCGCAGCCGTGGGCTCAACTCGTAGTGTCGAGTGGGCCCAGTCGAGCTGGCTGACCTTCGCCGTCGCGCCCCAGGCCAGGTACTGGCGGCGGGCCGCGGTCAGCAGCACATGGCCAACTTCCTCCATGCCGTGGGCCAGGTAGAACCGTGCGGCGCGTTCCAGGATCAGCGCCCGGTGCCACGGCCGCGCCCGTACGGAGGCCTCTCGCTGTGCCACATCAAACGTGTACGCCGCCTTGCGGAAGTCGCCGGTGGTCCAGGCCCGCTCAGCCTCCGCCAGGCGCAGCAGGTGCAGGAAGTTGACCGGCGCGTCGGCTGCGCGCGCGCTCAGCCATTCGATCGCCTCGTCCAGCTTGGCCAGCACCGCGCCGCGCTGGTCCGCTGCCGCCGTGCGGGCTTGGCCCGCCAACGCCATGGCTCGCAGCAGGTGAGCCACCGCCATCGGATAGAGCGCCTGGATGGACGGCAGCAACGGCATCGCGGCCGCCGTGTGTCGGACCAGCTCGGCCGGCTGATCGAGGATGGCTGCAGCGAGCGCCCGGGTAATGTGCAGGTGAGCGGCGGCGAACGGGTTGGCGGCCAGCCTGCCGAGCTGGGCCGCCTCGCCGGCCGCCGAGGTGACGACCTCGCCTCGCAGCACTCTCGCCAGCTGGCCGTAGGCCCGGAACGTCTCCTCGGCGTTGCCGTTGCTGGTGCGTCTGGTGAACGCCAGCGCCTCGTCGATCTCAGCAACGAATGCATCAAGCAGGGGTGCACGGTCCAGGATGGTGGACATCAGCACGTAGCGGGCCCAGCACGCATTCATCAGGTCACCATTCTGGATCAAACCTTCCAATGCGCGGCGTGCCGCGGACAGGTTGTCCTCGAGCGGGTCGAACCAGGGGCCGGTAACGGCCGCATACAGAAACCGCGCCTGCCACACGTCAGGCTCATAGCCGCGCGCCTGACAGACCGCGAGGATCCGACGCATCACGCGCCACCCGGTGCGGTAGTCCTGTCTGCGGACGACGGTCACAATGGTGATGTGGCTGGCTGGGCCGAGCAAGGTGGGATCCGGGCCGTGCCGTGCCCATATCTCCAGCGTCGTCACGGTCAGCCAGGCCAGCATCTTCTGGTCGGAGAAGTACGCCGGGGGCATGAGCCGGTTGATGATCCTGGCGGTGTCGAGTTGCGAACGGTCGGTGATTCGCGGTCGTCGTAGATCGTCGGATTCGCTGGTCTGGTCGATCCACTGGTAGAGCGCGTCGAGTCTGCGGTCGATCTCCGCGTCGAGTTGGTCCCGGTCCGGGACGGCGAGGCCGAGCTGTCGCAGCTGGTCGAGGCCGAGCCGCATCGCCTCGCCGGCGCGGCCCTGGTTGGTGAGGCTGCTGACCTGCACCAGGGTCGCCGCCGTGCGCTGGGCCGGATCGGTGCACAGCCGGCCGATGGCCTGGTACTCCTCGTCGGTCTCCTCAAGCCGCCCGAGCATGTACAGAGCCGCGTGCCGGCCGGTGTGGACGTCGATCAACTGTTCGGTGTCCGCCGGGTCGACGAGCCTCAACGCCGCGGTCAGGAACCTCTCCACCAAGGGGTGGTTGCTCAGCAGCTTCGCCTCGTCGGCGGAGCGACGGAAGAGACCGGCCATCAGTCGCCGTTCCTCGGGGTCGTGCACGGCGTCGACCACGAGCAGGTACTGCGCCGCCGCCACGGCGAACAGCTCAGGTCGGTCGGCCAGAGTCCGGGCCAGGCACAGTCGCATGGCGTGTTCGGCCTGCGGGGTGAGGCCGCTCAGGACGGACTCCTGGGCCTTGTCGTGACGAAAGCGCACGCTCTGCCGGCCGTCGGATTCCAGCACGAGAAGCCCGTCGGCGAACGCGGGGGCGAGCCGCCGCTCGATCTCGTCCGCCGCAAGCCCGGTGGCGGCTTCCAGGAGGTCGAGTTCCACCCGGCCGGCCAGGCACGCCATCGCCGCGAGTGTCTCCCGGGCGGCCGCCGGCAGCACGGCCATGCGGGCACGCAGCAGCCCGGTCACGTCCACGCAGTCCAGTCGGCGGCGCAGCGCGGCCTGCTCCCATCGCCAACCGTCGTCTCCGAGGGCCAGTACGCCGTCATGGCGCAGCGAGTTGAGCAGCTCCACCGTGTCGTACGGATTGCCCGCGGTGGACGGCGCGATCAGCCGCGCGAGCTCCGCGCCGCGCTCCGGGGACAGGCGCAGCAGGTCGGTCACCATGGCCGTCTGGTCTGCTGGCGGCAGATTGCCCAACCGCAGGTGCCGCGGCCCTACCGGTTGGCGGCGCCAGCGGGCAAGCATCGGCGCCAGCGGGTGGGTGGCGTCCACCTCCCTCTCCCGGTACGCGCCGACCAGCAGCAGTCCCTCGATCTGTTCCTCGCCGCCGAGAACCAGGTCGAGGAAGCCCAGCGGCGTCCGCCCGGCCCACTGCAGGTCGTCGATGAAGAACACCACCGTACGTTTCCGGGAGGCAACGGCGCGCAGCGTCTCAACTGCGACGCGCTGTGCTCGCACCTGTGCGGTCATCGGGTCCCCCAGCGCCGGGGGGACCCTCAGCAGCGCCGCCAGCTCCGGCACGACGGCGGTGGCCAGGCCGGCGTTGGGTCCCAACGCCCGCAGGAGCCGCTCCCGCACCTCGACCAGACAGGCCTCCGGTTCGGCCAGCAGCAGCCGGCCCAGCGCCCGCAGCGCCTGACGGACCGCGTCGTACTCCTGGTCCCGGCGGTACTGGTCGAACTTGCCCGCCACGAACCAGCCGTCGCCTCCGGCCACGATCGGCCGCAGCGCGTTGACCAGGGACGTCTTGCCCACCCCCGGCGGGCCGCTGACGAGGACCCCATGGCAGCGGCCCGCCAGCGCGTCGGCGAACGCCGCACCCAGCTCGGCGATCCCCTCGTCGCGGCCGGCCAGCCGGGACGGCGTCAGCGGCCGCGCAGGAAGATCGTGCTCGCCGGGACGCACCACCGCGGCGCCGCGGTGGACCAGCGCGAGATCGTGCGCCAGCCCGTCCGCGCTCTGGTAGCGGTCGTCCGGCTCCTTCTCCAGCAGGTGCAGGATGATCCGCGACACGTCGACCGGCAGCGACGGGTTCACCGCCAATGGCGGTGCCGGCACTCGCGTGAGATGATCGTGAATGGTCCGCAGGGGGTCGCCCGCGCCGAACGGTGGTGTGCCGGTCGCCAACTCGTAGAGGGTGGCCCCGAGCGCGTACAGGTCCGCCCGCTGGTCGACGGGGCTGCCCGTCCTGCCGGTCTGCTCCGGCGCCAGGTACGGCACCGTCCCGACGATCTCGTTGTGGTGGAGGAACCCTGGCTCGACCTCCGCGCAGTTCGTAGCCAACGCGAAGTCGACCAGGAACGGCCTGCCCCGGTCCCCACCCAATACGATGTTCGCCGGGCTGATGTCCCGATGCACCACACCCCGCCGGTGCATCCCCGCCACCGCGCGCGCGAGCGATCCGGCCAGATCGACCAGCTCGGCCGGATCCAGTGGCATGGTCCGCCCGGACAGCACCGCACCGCCGACGTCGGCCAGCAGGACCGACCCCGGGCACGGCGGCGCACCGTCCGCCAGTTGCACGACCCCCTCGACCCCGACCAGACGCTCGAGGATCTCAACCTCATGACGCAACCGCCGCCGCGAGCCAGGTCCCAGCGGCTCCTTCCGGATCACACTCCCAGCAGGGAACACCAGCCGAGTCACCCGGGTCTGCTCCGTCTCATGCAACAGCTCCGTCCGCACCACCGCCGGCGGATCCCGGCTCGGTGGCGTTCGCTGAGATCTCATCCGCCAACCCCCACACCGAGCAACGCGCAGCTCACTCCCAGCCTGCCCAGATCGCGATGACGGCAACAGGCGGAGTGCCGAAAGTCGGGCTTTACAACTCGTTTCACAAAGACTGGTAAACCGCGGCATGTCGGATAGGTCGGCGGATAGACCTGGGTTGTGGGGCTCCAGAACCCGATCCGCGCGTTGACATGCGCGTTTGCCAGCCGCGCAGGGTCCACGTCGGGCAGGCTGGATGGGCATGGTGTGGTCGCTGCTCTACTACTACAGTGACAGTGATCTTTGTGTGGCTGCTGCCGGTCTGACGGTTACTTGGGCGGCTCGGATCCGGGTCTGGAAGTGGTAATAGCGGGCGCGTGCCTGATGGCCGCGACGCCAGTCCGACCACACCCTTGTGGGCTTTCGCGCGCCTGTACGCCTCCCACGCCAGCTGCTTTGGTATCTGAAACGGCTTGCTTTCCGGACCTGACCTGCTCACACGTCTCCTCCCGGGACAGTCCCGGTTACTCATGCGAAACAAGCCAATCGATGAGCCGGCCCCTTCGCATCCACCCCGACTTCCCACGTTCCGCGCGAAAGCCGACGGGCGCGGCGCCTCGGCAGCGGCCGGGGCGGAAGCCGGGGGCGTGATGCCCTGCTCGATCGACTCCTCGACGATCTTCCTGCGCCACTGGTCGCGGTACAGGGTGACGCCGAGGCCCACCGCACACACGAGCATCAGGATCATGCCGACGGCCGTCAGGTCGAGACCGGAACCGGCGGACGGACGAGACGTCGAGGCATCTATCGATCATGCTCGCATGCGGGCCCGGCGGCTCGCCAACCGTCGATGCGACGGTCCCGTCGGCGTCCCGTTGGCACACGATTTCCAGGACTGTTAGGACTATGATCGCTGCAGACAGCGATGACGACGATGTCTGTCCGCGACAACCACTCGGAAGTCCTCGCTCGGATGGCTGATCGGTCCGGCCTGGGTGGGGTTGCTGTACGGGTCCGACCGGCTCGTCCGGTTCGGGCCCGTCCCTGGTCTCATCAGGGGTCCCCTCTGGCGCTGTAGATGCAGATACCGGTGGAGAAGGTGACATGACGCAGCAACGGCCGCAGCCAGAGGATCTGATGCCAGCCACCCTTCACATCGTCGCCGGCGATCAGAGGATGGCTGCGCCCCTCGACCGGCCCTTCGTCGTAGGTCGAGGACGTACGTCGGACCTGGTTCTGAAAGATCCATCGGTGTCCCGGCGCCACCTGATGATCGAGGCCACCACCGGTGGCTGGACCGTCCGGGACATCAGCTCCAACGGCACCTGGCAACTGGGTCAGCGGGTCCGGCGGATAGACATCCTGACCGACGAGGTGAAGCTCAACCTCGGGGCCGTCACGGGCCCGGCGGTCACGCTCGTTCCGGTTGCCCAGCAGCCGATGCCGGTCACGCCGCAGCCGCTGCCCGTCACACCGCCGCCGGCGCCCGACCTGCCCGACCTGCCCGACCTGCCTGACCTGCCTGACCTGCCTGACCCGCCGTTGCCGTTGCCGTTGCAGCACGAGCCCATGACCGTGGCCCGGGACAGCCTGCTGATCAGGAGCGGCCTGACACCGCCAGGCACCGGCTTGTCGACGCCGCCCCCGACCACCGATCAGGCCGACGACGCCAGCCAGCAACACCGAGCCAGCTACTTGCTGAGGCTGGGCCGAACTTCGATCGGACGGGCGAAGGACAACGACATCGTCGTCGGTGACCTGCTCGCCTCCCGCGTGCATGCCGAGATCCTGGTCGGCCGCGGCGGAGCGGAGGTCGTCGACCTGAACTCGGTCAACGGGACCTTCGTCAACGGCAACCGGATCACCCGCGCGGTGCTTCACCAGCGGGACGTAATCGCGATAGGTCACCATCTGTTCCAGCTGGTCGGCGACGAGCTGCTGGAGTTCATCGACTCCGGCGACGTCACATTCGAAGCGGACGGCCTGAACGTCTTCGTCGACGGCAAGGTGCAGCTGCTGCACGACATCTCGTTCCGGCTGCCGGCCGGAGCCCTGCTGGCGGTCATCGGCCCGAGCGGTTCGGGCAAGTCGACGCTCCTCAACGCGCTCACCGGGTTCCGGCCCGCGGACACCGGCACCGTCCGCTACGCCAGCCGGGACATGTACGCCCACTACGACGAACTGCGCCGGCGCATCGGGTACGTCCCGCAGGAGGACATCCTGCACACTCTGCTGACCGTCCGGGAGGCCCTGGAGTACGGGGCACGGCTGCGTTTCCCCGCCGACACCACCGCCGCGGAGCGGCGCGCCCGGATCGACGAGGTCCTGGAGGAGCTGGGTCTGACCACGGCCGCGGAGCAGTACGAGGAGAGCCTCTACGGCAGCGGGCAGGCGAACCCCGCAGGAGTGTCCGGCGCGGGCGACTCGGCCAGCGCGGGCGGCGGAAACAGCCCCGACACGCCCGCCGGGACTGCCGGGGACCTGGCGGACCGGAGGGTGCAGAACCTTTCCGGCGGTCAGCGTAAGCGGACGAGCGTGGCGCTGGAGCTGCTGACCCAGCCGACCCTGCTCTACCTCGACGAGCCGACCTCCGGCCTGGATCCGGGGCTGGACAAGGAGGTCATGGAGGCGCTGCGGCGCCTCGCCGACGGCGGGCGGACCGTCATCGTCGTCACCCACAGCGTCGCCCAGCTCGACCTGTGCGACTACGTCCTGGCCCTTGCCCACGGCGGCCACATGGCCTACTTCGGCGCACCCCAGAACGCTCTGAGGTTCTTCGGCGAAGGTGACTGGGCGGATGTCTTCCGGATGCTCAAGACAATCGGCGGATCGAAGAGATCGGTCGAGCGCTTCCGGACGTCGAACTACTTCGTCCCCGCGTCGGTGATCGCGCCCACGGCCCGACCGAACCCCGCGGACCTGCCGGGCGTCCGGCAGCAAGGGGTGCTGTCGCAGGCGGTGACGCTGAGCCGCCGGTACCTGCGGGTAGTCGCCGCCGACAAGGTCTACCTCCGGCTCATCGTCGTCCTGCCCTTCCTGCTCGGGCTGATCACCCAGGTCGTGCCGGCGAGAAACAAGTTCAACGTCGTGCGCTTACCGAACGTCGAGGCCGGTCAGGTTCTGCTGATCATCGTGCTGGCGGCGTCCTTCATGGGCCTGGCGAACGCGATCAGCGAAGTGGTGAAGGAACGGGCGATCTATCGCCGGGAACGGTCGATCGGCCTGTCTCGGGTGGCCTACCTGGGCTCGAAGGTCGGCGTCATGACCCTCATGACGGTTCTACAGAGCATCGTCTTCACCCTCATCGCGACATCCCAACGCACCCCGCCGCACGCGGCCGCGCTCGGCTCGCCGAAGCTCGAGGTGCTGATCGCCGTCACCGTCCTCACCTGGGCTTCCTCGATGTTCGGCCTGCTGATGTCATCGCTGGTGGACAGCACTGACAAGGTGATGCCGCTGCTGGTGCTCTCCACCGTGACGCAGCTGGTGTTCTGCGGCGGGTTCTTCCCGCTGGCCGGCAAGACGGGGCTCAACCAGTTCAGCTACCTCTTCCCGACCCGATGGTGCTTCGCCGCGGTCGCGTCGACCGCCGATCTGAACGTCGTGCAGAAGCTCGGCGACCCGGTGCTGAATCCGGCGAAGGGGCCCGACCCGCGCTGGCGGCACGCGTCGTCGGTGTATCTCACCAACATCGGGGTCGGGGTCGCTGTCGGCGTTCTGCTGATCATTCTGACGTTCCTGCTCCTGCGCCGGATGGACCCCAGGATGCTGCGGCGGGACCACATCGGCCGTCGCATGGCCGGCGCCGCGGTGACGCCGCCACCACCCGGACCGCCACCACCCGGACCGCCATCGCCCGCACCGCCACAGTTCCCCGCGCCGCCGGCTCCCGCGTCCACAGTTTCGAAACGGCCGCCGGACCCGGGTGCACGTCCCGCGCCGGGACCGCAACCCGGGTCCGGCGTGCCGACCAAACCCCTCACGGCGACCCGACCGGCCGCACCCTCAGCGCAGCCGCCCCCTCCGGGCAGCCGGCTGTAGCTGGCGGCGGCGGCGCGGGTGCCGGCCGCCCTGCCCGCCGTGCGCGGGCTACGGCAGGTCGGGGCAGGTCGGGGCCGGCCGGGGCGGCAGCAGCTCGCGGATCGCGTCGGCGACGGCGTGCACGTGCGGCGGCGCCACCAGGGTGAAGTGGCTGCCGGGAACCTCACGAACGATCGGTGCCGTCGTCGAGACCGCAGCCCAGCCGGCCCGCATCGGCGCGCCGCGCGGCCCGAGCACCGACATGAGCGCCGGCGCCTCCTCGGCGGCGGTGAGGAGGGTCACCGCACCCTCGTAGGTCGCCCGAGGCGCGTAGGTCACCAGCGCCTCCAGATGCGCCCGCCAGACGACGTAGGCGCGCTCCAGGAGGTTCGGGTCGGGTTCAGCGGGCGAGCCGAGTTCGCCGGCGCGGCCGAGATGGTCACGCAACGACGCCGCACCACTGGTGAAGATCGCGCGAAGCTCCCGCTCAGGCGGCAGCTGCCCCGGCCGCTCACCGTGGGGCGGGCGGCTGTCGATCAGGAGCAGGGAGACGTCCTCCCCGGCCGCCTGGAGGCGCAGCGCCAGCTCGAACGCAACCGTGCCGCCGAAGGACCAGCCGCCGATCAAGTAGGGGCCGACCGGCTGGACCGCGCGCACCGCCGGCAGGTAGCGGTCGGCCATGTCCCCGACCCGGTCATCGGGCCGTTCACCCGGCGCGAGCCCCCTGCCCTGAATTCCGTGGAAAGGCCGGTCGCCAAGAGAGCGGGCCAACGCCCGGAAGGCCAGGACGCTGCCGCCGGCTGGATGCACGCAGAACAGCGGCTGGCCGGTGCCACCCGCCAGCGGGACGACCGGTGACCAGGCCGGCGGCCCGCCGGGTTGCCGCGGCACGGAGCGACCGCCGGGATCCGGCGGCACGGCGGCGTGGGGCGAATCCAGGCCGGCCGGGTCGCTGCCAGCCGGGCCGACCACCTCTGCCGGAGGCACCGCGGCCGGTGACCGGCCCAGGGTCGCGGCCAGGGCGCGGAGCTCGGCGGCGGCCGCCTCGGCGATCCGCGCCACCGTGCCGTCCCCGAGAACCCGCTGGCCGCTGCGCCACTCGATGCCGAGCCGTCCGTCCGCGACGATCGCGGCGATGCCCAGCGGCCGGTCACGGGGAGCGCGGGGGCTGCGAGAGACACCGCCGGCCGCGGTCGACACGCTCACCAGACCGCCGGGCAGCAGTCCTGGGTCGACCGAACCCAGGTACACGAAGGAGACCGGCGCGCGGGGCATCACCGCCAGCCGCGCCGCCAGCTCGCCGCTGTCGTCATCCGAGGGCGACTGGGCGCCGCCGGCCCCGGCGCTCCACCGCAACACCCCGTACCCAAGCCCGCCCCGCGGCACGGCGGCGAGCTGCCGCGCGACCCCGCGGGCGGCATCGAGGAGATCATCCGCGTCGGTGCTGAGCGGGACGGGATGGATCGCGGTCAGCCAGCCGACGGTCCGGGACAGGTCGACACCGTCCGGCGCGGGATGCCGGCCCATGCCCTCAATGTCGACCAGCAGCGCCGGTTCCGCCGAGCCGGCGCGGATCGCCCGCACCACGGCGGCGAGGGTGACGTCAGCCGGCCCGACACCGTGGCGACGGGGCAGGTCCCGCAGGAGCAGCCCGGTCTCGGCGCGGTCGAGCCAGGTGGTGACCGTGCGGGTATCGGCGACCAGGTCCTCGTCGGGCCCGGCGACCACATCGGACCCGGCTGGCCCATCCGGAGTCAGCGACGCGGCCCGATGTCGCACCGGATCCGTCCAGTAGTGGATCTCGTCCCGGAGGGCGGGGGTCACGCCCGTCAGGTGGCGCCCCCACTCGGCCACCGAGGTCGACCGGGGCGGCAGCACGACCGGCAGCCCGGCGGCGGCCTGCTGGTAGGCAAGCAACAGGTCGTTCAGGAGGATCCGCCACGAGACGGCGTCGACCAGCAGGTGGTGGGCGATGAGCAGCAGACGGTCCGCCCGGTACCCGGACAGCAGGACCACGGCGAACAGCGGTCCGGCGGCCAGGTCAAACCCGTCCCGCGCCGTCGCCGTCGCGGCCCGGATGTGATCCGCGACGTCATCCTCCGCCCGCACCCCGGACAGCTCCACCCGGCGGACCGGCACCGGCTCACCGGGCGGGGCCAGCGTCTGCTTCCACCCGTGCTTGGTGCGGTGGAAGCGGGCGCGCAGCCCGTCGTGCTGGACGAGTAGCGCCGCGACGGCGGTACGCAGCAGCTCCAGGTCCAGCGGCTGCGCGACGTCGAGGCAGATCGTGTGGTCGTACCAGGTCGGATCCACGGGGTCGGGGTCGAGGAAGGCCCGTTGGGCCGGAGTCAGCGGTGCCGGGCCGCTTACCGGTCCGTCCACCGCCGTGGGCGGGGACCCAGGCAGCTCCCCCGCATCGCCTGCGGAGCCGCCGTCCCATCCGTCGTCGGCGGCCTCCGCGAGTTCGGCGACCGTCTGGCGGGCGAGCAGTTCCTGCATGCCCAGCCGCAGCCCGAGCTGGTTCGCGCTGCTGATCAGCTGGATCGCGATCAGGGAGTCGCCGCCGAGATCGAAGAAGTTGTCGAAGACCCCCACTCGCTCGAGGCCGAGCTGGCGCGCCCAGAGCGCGGCGATGGCGCGCTCGGCCGCGGTGCGCGGGGCCGTGTACGGGATCGGCAGGTCGGGCCGGGGATGACGGTTGCCGCCAGCGACGCCCGAGCCGATGTCGTCCATGGACCCGCTCGCCGTCGCGGGCGACGGCGGGGGCGGTCCGGTCCGGGCCGGCCCTCGGCCGGGCATCCGTGCGTCCAGGTCGCGTGTGGACACGACCACCTGTGGGACGCCGGCGAGCAGAGCCGCGCGCAGGAACGCGACGCACCCTTCGTCCCCCGTCATGAAGGGCGCGCCGGCGCCGGGACCGGGACCGGTGTCCGGGGCGGGGGCGCGGTCCCGGTCGTGGTCGCCCACGAGCCAGTGATCGCAGTCGACGGTCACCCACGGCCGACCCGCCCGCCAGTGCCGCACGCACAGTTCGTCGACGACCGCGTGCGCGGCCGCGTACGCGCCGAGGCCGGCGCCGCCGACCACCGCGGCCAGCGAGGACACTACCGCGCAGTGACCGACAGGCCGGCCGTCGGTTACGGCCGCGAGCGCCTGGGCCATCCGGACGCGATCGGTGACGTGCCGGGCGAAAAGGTCCGAGGGCAGCTGTCCCAGCCGTCGCCGCAGCCGGCCACCGGCGGCGAGGATGACGCCGGTCAGTGGGCCGAGGCGGGTGACGGCGGCGTCGAGGGCGGCCCCGAGGGCGGCGGGATCGGTCGCGTCGGCCGACAGGGACACGACGTCCGCCGCGCCTAGCGCGACGAGGTCGGCAAGGCGCCGGTCGTCGGCCGGCAGCGGGGCGCGCGCGATCAGGGCGAGCCGGGCGTGGGCGTGGCGGGCCAGGTACGCCGCGAGCGCCCCGCCGAGCGCTCCGGTCCCACCGATGATCGCGTAAGCGGCGCCGTCGGCGACCGTCGGCTCGGCGTCCAGCCGCATCGGCGCGAAGGTCCGGCGCCATCGCCGGCCGGCCCGGTGGGCAATCAGCATCCCGTCCGGGGTCGCCGGCCCGGCGACGAGTTCGGCGGCGAGCAGTCCGGCCGGGTCCGGACCCGTCAGGTCGATGTCGACGAGGCGACAGCGGGCATCCGGAATCTCGTGCGCGGCGGCCAGACACGGCCCCAGCAGCGCCGCCTGACCGGGGTTGGCCGGCTCGGCACCGGTCACCTCGACCGCTCCGGTCGTCACGGCGACGAGCTCGCCGCCGGCCGGTAGCCGGGCCGCGACGCCCGCCAGCGACCCGGCGGCCGCGGTGCCGTCCGGGTCGTCCAAAGCGTGCAGGTGCACGAGGCACGTGTCGACGTCGACATCGACGAGGATGCCGTCGGCCTCGGCGCGCGATGCCGCCGTGACGTACTGCCCGGCCGCTTCCAGCCGGCTGACCAGCCGGGCGCCGAACCCGCCGTCGTCGAGCAGGATCAGGAACCGGCGCGGCGGTCTAATGGTGACGGGCGGCACGGGCACGGTCTGGCTCCAGACCGGCGCGGCGAACCAGGACGCCGCATCCGCCCGCCGGCCCCGACCACCGGGGCGGGGCCCGCCGGCCGGCGTGGAGTCCGGTCGGAGGGAGTAGGCGGGCGCGGCTTCGCCCGGCACGGCTTCGGTGGACCCGGGCGCGGGTGTGGCCGCCGGTGCCCGCCGGGCCCAGTAGCTCGCGCGCTCGAATGGATAGGTCGGCAGCGGCACTCGGCGGCCGCCGGCCCGCATGCCCTCGCTGTCGAGCCGGACCCCGGCCAGCCACAGCCGGCCGGCGGCCTCCCCGAAGCACAGCACGTCGTCGTCCCCGGCGCGGCCAAGCGAAGACACCACTGGCCGACCGGTGGCGCGCGCCGGCCCGGCCAACGCCTGCCCCGGGCCGACCTCCAGGAACAGGCAGCCGGATGTCGCCCGCACGACCGCGTCCAGGCCGGCCGCGAACCGGACCGTGGCCCGCAGGTGCCGCGCCCAGTACTCGGGGTCCGCGAGCAGCTGCGGCGTCATCCACGTCCCGGTCAGGTTCGATGTGTAGGGGATCGTCGGCAGACCCGGCCGGATGCCGGCCGCCGCCCGGCTCAGCGCCGCCATCGCCGGTTCCATCATCGCGGAGTGGAACGCCCACCGGGTACGCAGCTCACGGGTATGGATGCCGCGAGCGGCCAGCATGCGGCGCAGCTCGCCGACCGCCGGCGCCGGTCCGGACACGACGCAGCTGGCGGGCCCGTTCACCGCGGCCAGGTCGAGCGGCCGGCCGAGCTGCGCGAGCGTCGCCTCGACCTCGGCGACCGGCAGCCCGACGGCGAGCATCCGGCCGGCGGGCAGCTCCGCGAGCAGCCGGCCGCGGGCCGCGACCAGACGCAGGGCGTCATCGAGAGGCAGTGCCCCGGACACACAGGCGGCGACGTATTCACCCAGGCTGTGGCCGATCATCGCCACCGGCTCGACGCCGACCGAGCGCCACAGGGCGGCCAGCGCGTACTCGACGACGAACAGCACCGGCTGGGCGATCTCGGTATGGTCGAGGTCCACCTCCCCGTCGGCACGTACCGCCGTGCGCACCGCGTCGGCGAGCGTCCCACCGAACCGGTCGGCGCAGTCGTCGACGGCGCGGCGAAACGCCGGCCGGGATCGGTAGAGCCCGGCGGCGAGCCCCGGACGCTGGGTGCCCTGGCCGGGGAACAGGAACGCGACCGCGGGCGTCTCGCCGGCCACCACCCCGGTCCGGACCCGGCCCGGCGCCCGCAGCCCCGCGGCGGCGTCGGCCGCGTCGCGGGCCGACAGCACCAGCCGGTGCGCGAACGCACGCCGGCCCACCCTCAGGGTGTGGCAGGCGTCCGCGAGATCCGTCGAGCCGGCGGCGAGGGCGGTCGCGAGCCGGTCGGCGGCCGCCTCCAGCGCCGGAGCGGTCCGGGCCGACAGCTGCACCAGCTGCCACGCCGGCTCCAGCGCGCGGGCCTCGATGGTCGGCCGCGCCGGATCGGGAGTCATGGCCTCGGGGTCGGTCCACTCGCTGAGCACCGCGTGCGCGTTGGTGCCGCCCATCCCGAACGAGCTGACCCCGGCCAGCAGCGGCCGGTCCTGGTCGGCTGGCCAGGACACCGCGTCGGTGGGGAGAAAGAACGGGCTGTCCGCCAACCGCAGGTCCGGATTCGGCCGGTCGACGTTCACCGTCGGCGGCAGGACCCGGTGTTCGAGCGCGAGCACCGCCTTGATCAGTCCGGCCATCCCGGCCGCCGTGTCCAGGTGGCCGAGGTTGCCCTTGACCGAGCCCAGCGCACAGAAACCTCGACGGTCGGTGCCCGCGCGGAACGCCTCGGTGAGCGCGGCGACCTCGATCGGATCACCGAGCGGGGTGCCGGTCCCGTGCGCCTCGACGAACGCGATCTCGTCGGGGCCGACCTCGGCCAGCCGGTGCGCCATCCGGATCACCTGCGCCTGGGCCAGCAGGCTCGGCGCCGGATAGGCGACCTTCGTCCCTCCGTCGTTGTTGACGGCGGTGGCCCGCAACACGGCCCGGATCCGGTCGCCGTCCGCGACGGCGTCCTCGAGTCGCTTGAGGGCGACGATTCCCAGACCGCTACCGAAGACCGTGCCGTTGGCGTCGGCGGCGAATGGCCGGCAGCGCCCGTCCGGCGACACGATGCCGCCGGCGTCCCCGAAGTAGCCGGCGTGCTGGGGGATCCGCAACGACACGGCACCGGCCAGCGCCAGGTCGCATTCTCCGCCCAGCAGCGCTCGGGCGGCGAGATGCACGGCGACCAGGCCGGTGGAGCAGGCGGTCTGGACGGTCACCCCCGGACCGGTCAGCTCGAGCTTGTAGCAGGTGCGGGTCGTCAGATGGTCCTTGTTGTTCCCGAACAGCATCTGGTAGCCCTCGACCGGCCCGGGAATCTCCCCCGGGCGGTGCAGCTGCTCGAGGAAATAGGCGGGCATCCCCGTGCCGGCGTAGACACCGACGGCCCCGGGGTACTGCCCGGCGTCGTGCCCGACCTGCTCCATCAGCTCCCACGCCGACTCCAGGAACAGCCGCTGCTGCGGGTCCATCAGCTCGGCCTCACGCGGCGGGATGCCGAAGAAGGCCGCGTCGAATCGGTCGACGGCGTCGAGCACGCCGCCGGCCGCCACGTATCCCGGCGCCGCGGAGACCTCGGGCGGGACGCCGGCGGCCCGCAGCTCCTCCGGCGTGAACCGGGAGATCGATTCGACTCGGCCCATCAGGTTGGCCCAGAACTGCTCCGGATCGTGGGCGCCGGGCAGCCGGCAGACCATCCCGATGATCGCGACGTCGAGCCCGCTCGGCGCGCGTGCGGTCACCGCGGCTGGCCCTTCTCCCGTACCCGGGCCAGGCGGTGCCGGGCCTGCGCCATCCGTTCGAGCCGGGTGTCGTCGGCGGCCGGGCCGGGACCGCCGGCGTCGCCGCCGGGCGCCTGTCGTGCGAGATGTTCGGCCAGCGAGGCCACGTCGGGATGCCGGAACAGCTCGACCACCGGGATGTCCCGCCCGAGCTGAGCGGACAGCCGCGCCTGGATCTGGAGCAGGAGCAGGGAGTGGCCGCCGAGGTCGAACAGGTTGTCGTGCACACCGACGTCCGGGACGCCGAGCACCTCCCGCCACACTGCGGCGATCCGACGTTCCAGGTCGGTCCGGGGCGCGACCGAGGCGAGCCCGGCCGGACGTCCGGGCGCCGGGACGGGCAGCGCGGACACGTCGGTCTTGCCGGAGGGAAGCCGGGGAAAGGCCGCGAGCTCGACGATCACCGTCGGCACCATCCACCGGGGCAACCGGTCGAGGAGGAAGGCGCGTACCTGCTCGGCTACGTCGGTGGCCCCGGCGGCGGGCTGTACATAGGCGATCAGCCGGCGGTCCTCGCCCTCGCCGGCGACCCGGACGAGCGCCTCCCTGACCGCCGGGTGTTCCCCGATGACCGCCTGGACCTCGCCGAGCTCCAGCCGCCGGCCGCGCAGCTTCACCTGGCCGTCCTGCCGCTGGAGCAGGCGGATACGACCGTCGGGCAGGTACCGGCCGACGTCACCCGAGTCGTAGGCGCGGGCGCCGACGCGGAACGGGTGCGCCACGAACCGCGCGGCCGTCTCCTGGTCTCGGTTCAGGTAGCCGCGGGCGACGTTGGGCCCCCCGATGTACAGGCGGCCGGGCAGGCCGACCGGCACCGGTTCGAGTCGACCGTCCAGCAGGTAGAGCTCGATACCGTCGACCGGCCGCCCGATGGTCACCGGCTCGCCGGGCACGACCCGTCCGGCGGCGGCGGTCGCGGTGGTCTCGGTCGGGCCGTACAGGTTCCAGATCTCCAGTCCCGGGCAGTGCGTCCAGGTGCGCTCCGGCAGGCGCGGGGGAAAGTGGTCGCCGCCGAGGATCAGGCTGGACAGCCGCGGCACCGGCGCGCCGCAGTCGAGCGCGTCTAGGACGGCGTTCCACAGCGACGGCACCGAGGTGAACCCCAGCCGACGGTCCGGCCCGTGCCGCGTTGTCCAGGCGGACAGTTGTTCGAGCAGCACGCGGGGGTCACGGACGACCTCGGCAGGGATCAGCCAGACCTCACCGCCGCGGACGAGCGGGGCGAACAGCTGCTTGAAGGAACCGTCGAAGGACGGCTCGCTCACCGCGGGCAGCACGTCGACCCGGTCGGCGAGCAGGGTGTCGTTCACCCAGCGCAGGTACCGCGCCAGGTTGCCGTGTCCGATGACCACGCCCTTGGGCCGGCCGGTCGAGCCGGAGGTGTAGATGATGTACGCGTCCCGGTCTGGCGGCGTCGGATCGTCCGGTGTGCCGGTGCCGGTGCCGGTGCTCGCGTCGGCGTCGGCACCGCCACTGATTTCGACGTCGGCGGCGGAGTCGATTCGAAGCAGGGGCACGCCGCACCCCTCGAAGGTCACCGCGCCGGCGCCGTCCGTGGCGACGATCTGCGCACCGGCGTCGGCCAGCATGAAGCCGATCCGGCCGGGCGGATGTCCGGGCTCGACCGGCAGGTACACCGCGCCCACCCGCCAGCCGGCGAGCGTGGCGACGAGCAGGTCCACGCACCGCGGCAGGCCGACCGCGACGACGTCGCCGACCCCGATGCCGGCGGCCCGCAGCCGTGCGGCCAGCAGGCCGACCCGCCGGTCCAGCTCCCGATAGGTCACCTGCTCCTCGCCGCAGGTCGCGGCGGTCGCGTCGGGGCAGCGCGCGACCTGATCGGCGAAGGCCTCCGGGATCATCCCCTCGACCGGGCGCTCGCCCGCGCCGCTCGCGTTCCAGTCGAGCAGCGCCCGCCGCCGCTCGGCCGGTTCGAGCAGGCTCACGCGTGACAGCGGGAGCCGCGGGTCGGCGAGCATCACCGCGAGCGCGGCGTCGAGGTGTCGCAGCATGCCCTCCGCGGTCACGCGGTCGAACACGGCCGACCGGTAGTCGAGATAGAGCGCGATCTGATCGTCACGGGTGACGACGGCGAGCGAAAGATCGAACTTTGCGGTCCCGCTGTGCACGTCGAGCATGGTCGCGGTCCGACCGTCGACGTCGACGGTCCCCACCGGTCCCTGGGGTGCGACGAACAGGACGTTGAACAACGGCGTGGTGTCCAGTCGCCGGTCCAGGGCCAGCTCGGTGATGAGCCTCTCGAACGGCAGCGTCTGGTGCGCGGTCGCGGCCAGGACCTCGGCGTGCACCCGGGACACCAGCTCGCGGTAGCCGGGATCGCCGGTCAACCGGGTGCGGATCACCAGCGTGTTGACGAACACGCCGATGAGGCCCTCGACCTCGGCCCGGCTGCGGCTGCTGACCGGCGTGCCGACCACGAAGTCGTCCTGTCCGGAGTAACGGCCCAGCACGACGTCGAACGCCGCCAGCAGGGCCGTGAACAGGGTGGTGCCCGCCTCCCGGCAGAACGCGCGTAGCCGGTCCGCGCGCTCTGCCGGGAGCACCAACCGCACCCGCTCGCCGGCCATCGAGGGCAGCGCCGGGCGCGGTCGGTCGGTGGGCAGGTCCAGAGGGCGCGCACCGGCCAGCCGCTCGCGCCAGAAGGCCAGCTCCGCCGCCTCGACGTCGGCGGTGAGTATCGACCGCTGCCAGTGGGCGTAGTCCGCGTACTGCACCGGCAGCCGCGGCAGCCGCGGGTGCACCGGCAGCGCCGACGGTTCGGGCGCCGGGGAGGTGCGCGGCTCGGCCGACACCGCCTGATAGGACATCGCCTGGTAGAAGATCATCGTCTCGCGGGCGAAGAGCGCGATCGACCAGGCGTCACTGATGATGTGGTGCATCGTCAGGTGAACCACCTGCTCGGACGGCGACAGACGCACGGCCACCAGCCGCAGCAGCGGACCGGTGGTCAGGTCGAACGGTTCCGTCGCGGCCGCGGCCAGGCAGGCGTCGAGCTGCTCCTGCTGCTCGGGCCCGGACAGCGCCGCAAGGTCGACGAACGCCACCGGCACGTCCGGCGCCGGACCGGGGACCTGCCGAGGCACACCGTCCACCGATGCGAAGCGCACCCGCAGCGTCTCGTGCCGCTCGACCACCGCGCGCACCGCGCGGGCGAGGAGCTCCGGTTCGAGCGGGCTGGTGAGCCGCAGCGCCATCGAGATGTTGTAGAGCGGCGACGTGGGCGCCATCTGGTGCAGGAACCACAGCCGTTCCTGCGCGAACGACATCGGCAGGTCGCCGCCGCGCGGAAGCCGGCCGATCGGGGCGAGCGCGCCGGTCGGGGGAGGCCCACCGGCCTTGCGGGCGAGCAGCTCGGCCAGCAGCGCCCGTTTCTCCTGCGCGCTGAGCCTGCTCAGGTCTGAGGAGCCGGCATCCGGTGCCACCGCCGCCGGCTCGCCCCCCGCCTCCGTCACGCCGTACCCCCGTCCGCTTCGAGCAGCCGTGTCAGCGCCGTGTCGACCTCCTGATCGGACAGTCGGTCGATCTCGGCCAGCACCGTCGGGTCGATGGTGCCAATACCTTCGGCGGCTTCGACGTCGGCCGGCAGCATCTCGGCGGCGAGGATCGCCGACAGCTCGTCCACCGTCGGGTACTCGAACACCAGCGTGGCCGGGATCGGCCGGCCGAGGACGACCTGCAGGCGGTTCTTCAGCTCGAGCGCCATCAACGAGTCCATGCCGATGTCGAAGAAGCCGCGGCTGAGGTCCGGTGGATCGGCGGGATCGGCGCCGAGGACGGCGTGGATCTGCGTCCGGAGGAAGTCGGCCACCAGCTCGGCACGGTCCGCGGGTCGCACCGTTCGCAGCCGAGCCAGCAGCTCGTCCGCACCTTGGATACCGGAGCGCTGGAGCGTGGCCGAAGCCGACGGCAAGGGCAGCACGTCGTCCAGCAGCGCCGGCCGCCGGCCCGCCGGCCACACCGCGCCCAGCAGCTCTGCGTCGACCGGCAGGACCGCGACCTCGGTGCTGCCGGCCGCGATGATCCGGGCCAGCAGTCCGACGCCCTTCTCGGGATGGATCTGACCGAGGTCCGCCCAGACAGGGCGCGTGGCGCCCGCCGCCGTCGCCGCCGCCATGCCGACCTGGGCCCAGGGCCCCCAGTAGATCGCGGTGGCACACAGATCGTCGGCATGCCGGGTGTGGGCGAGGGCGCCCAGGAATGCGTTGGCCGCCGCGTAGCCGCCCTGGCCGGGCGAGCCCAGGGGCGCGGCGGCCGAGGAGAACAGGGCGAAGAACTCCAGGGGATGGCCCAGCGTCTGCCGGTGCAGCTCCCAGGCACCGGCGAGCTTGGGGGCGAGCACCCGTGCGAAGGAGGCCCAGTCCTGGCGGACGAGCACGCCGTCGTCGAGCACTCCGGCGGCGTGCATCACACCGGCCAGGGGCCGACCGGTACCGTCGATCGCGGTCAACGCCCGGGCGACGTCCTCGGCGCGGGCGACGTCCCCCCGGGCGACGAGGACCTGCACGCCGACCCGCCGGATCTCGTCGATGACCGCGTCGGCGGCCGCCGACGGTTCGCTACGGCCCATCAGCACGAGGTGGCGGGCGCCCCGCTCGGCCAGCCCGCGGGCGACCTCCAGACCGATGCCGCCGAGTCCCCCGGTGATCAGATAGCTGGCGTCGGGTCGCACTACCAGCGGCAGGGCGGTGCGCCCCCGCAGCAGGCTGGGCGCCAGGCGCATTCCCCACCGGACACCATCCCGCAACGCCACCCGGTCCTCGCCGTCCGCGGCGGTCAGCACGGCGATCAGGGGTTCGACGACCGGATCGGCCGGGGGGCCGGACGTAGGCCCGCCGGTGGCGCTCGGACCGGTGCCGCGCGGGTCCAGGTCGACCAGACCGCCCCACAACTCCGGGTGCTCCTGCGCGATCACCGCGCCGAGGCCCCACAGGGGCGCCTGAGCGGCGCCGGCGGCGTCGACCCGGCCCGCGGCGGGCACCGCGCCGCGGGTGGCCAGCCACAGGCGTGGCGGCTGAGATCCCCACGGGGCGGCGGCAAGCGCCTGGATGAGGTGGAGCGTGCTGCGGCAGCCCCGGTCCTGGGCGGCCATCAGTGCGTCGGCGCCCGCATCGGAGCCGAGCCTCGTGTCCAGACTCCACAGGTGCATCACACCGGCGAGCAGCGGCACCTCGGCCGCCACGACGGTGACCAGCCGGGCGAGCGCCGCCGGGTCGGTCGGGTCCACCTCGTACCGGTCGGGGCCCGCCGCGGCGAAGCCGTGGCCGCGCACGGCCACGACCGTCCGCAGCCCTGCCGCCGCCAGAGCACCGGCCACACCGTCCCCGACTCCGCCGTCGTCGGCGAGGAGCAGCCAGGCGGGCGAGCCGGCCGACCCGGCTTCCCCGGCGGTACCCGCCCGCGGCCGATCGGCCGCGGGCGGCAGCGGCAGTGGACGCCACCGCACGTCATAGAGCCACTCGTCGGTTCCCGCCGACCAGCTCCGTTCCACGGTCGCCCGCGGCACCCGCTTGAGCAGCAGCCCGTCGATCGCGCCGCGGACGGCCCCGTCCTCATCCAGGAGGGTGACGTCGCACACGACTGTCTGCCCTGTGAACCGGCCGCCGGAGCGCAGCCGGGCATGGCTCCACAGCCTCGTCCCCACGCCCGGCCGGAACACCAGGCGGTCCAGCCCGATCGGGATGTAGGCGTCGTCCCCGCCAGCCCGGATGTCGTCGGCGAGTCCGCCGGCCACCTGCAGGCAGGCCTCCAGGACGCACGGATGCAGCCGCCAGGGCCCGGCAACGGAATTTCCCGCGCCGGTCGCGCCGACCGGCGGGTCGCCGGCCAGGACGGCCTCGAGATCGACCCGGCCGAGCGCTTCGCCGTCGCCGCCCCACAGCTCGGCCACGCCGCGAAACCCGGGGCCGTAGTCGAACCCGCGGGCGGTCAGCTCGTCGTAGAACATCTCGACCGACACCTCGCGAGTCAGCCGTGGGCGCACCGCGGTGGGCGCCTCGGCCCGCGTGGGCGCCTCGCCGTCGCCCAGCCGCACCCGGCCGTTGACGTGCAGCCGCCACGGGCCGGCGGTGGACGGCCCGCCGTCCGCCCGGCTGGCGACCCGGAAGGTCGCCGCGGTACCCCCCTCCTGCGGGAGAAGGGTGACCTGCACCACCCGCCCGGCGCTCTCGGGCAGGATGAGCGGCTCGGTCAGGAGCACGTCCGACACGACGCAGGGTCCGGGCCCCAGCACCCGGTCCGTGGCGGCGAGCACCATTTCCAGGTAGGCGACAGCCGGCACGATGACCTGTCCGTGCAGCCGGTGCTCGGTCAGGAACGGCGGCGTCGCTGCGGTCAGCCGCACCTCGTGGATCACCTCGGCGACCGCGGCCGCGATGCGCCGCCCGAGGAGCGGGTGCGTCCCGCCGTCAGGGGAAGCCAGGCCGTCAGAGGAAGCCAGGCCGTCGGGCCCGGTTGCACCGATCTCGCCCGGACCACGGGGGGCCGGGACGAGACCGGGCCCGCCGGCGGCCGGCTGATGCCAGTGGCGTTCCCTCTTCCACGGATAGTGCGGCAGCCGCACGTGAGCGCCCAGGGGGTTCACCGCGGCGAGTTCGGCGTCCCAACCCGCCGCGTACAGCGCCGCGAGCGAACGCAGCAGCGTCGCCCGCTCGGGCTGGCCACGGCGCAGCGACCCGGCGACGAGCACCGGCTGGCCGGAGTCGGCCGCCGCGGCGTCGATCGCCAGCGCCAGCTCCGGATGCGGCCCGACCTCGAGGAAGGCGCGGTGACCGTCGGCCAGCAGCGCGTCGACGGCCGCCGCGAACCGGACCGGCTCACACATGTTCGCGGCCCAGTACGCGGCATCGTGGGACCGGCCGTCCAGCCGCGGGCCGTCCACCGTCGAGTAGACCGGGACGACCGGCGGCACGGGACGAAGGCCGGCGAGTGCGTCGACCAGCCGGGCGCGCAGCGGCCGCATGTGATGGCTGTGGAAGGCGTAGCCGACCGGCAGGGCCCGGCAGCGCACGCCGTCCCCGCGCAGCGCCGCGACCACCTCGTCGAGCGCGTCGCCGTCGCCGGCGAGCACCACCGAGCGCGGGCCGTTGACCGCCGCGACGCATACCCGGTCGGCGACGGGCGCGACGACCCGGGCGACCGCGGCCGGCGGCAGGTCGACCGCTACCATCCGCCCCCCGCCGGCCCCGGCCATCAGCGCCCCGCGGTGGGCGATCACCCGGGCGGCGTCCGCCAGCGACAGCGCGCCGGCCACGTGGGCCGCGGCCACCTCGCCCATGCTGTGGCCAACCACCGCGTCGGGCGTGATCCCCCAGGATCGCCACAGCCGGGCGAGCGCGACCTGGACGGCGAACACAGCCGGCTGCCCGATCTCGGTCCGGTCGAGCCGGGCGCCGGCCCCGTCGGCCGTCAGCTCGTCGAGCACCGACCATCCGGTGAAGGGAGCCAGGGCCACCGCGCAGTCGTGCAGCGCCTGGCGGAACACCGGCTCCCGGGCCGCGAGCTGGTGCCCCATGCCGGCCCACTGGCCGCCCTGCCCGGAGAAGACCAGTACCAGCCCGCGCCGACCGACCGGCCGGATCCCGGCCGCGACGTCCGGATGCGGCCGGGCCTCGAGGAAGTCACCGAGCCGGTCGGCGAGGTTTCCGCCGCGGCCGGCGACGGCCAGGCGGTGATCCAGGTGGGAGCGCCGAGTACCGGCGGTATGGCAGACGTCCCGGACGGGCGGTGCCGCGTCGGCCGTCAGCACATCGCGGTACCGCCCGGCGAGCGCGCGCAGGGACTCCGCCGACCGTGCCGAGAGGGTCAGCAGGTACCCGCCGCCGCTCGTGTCGGCGCCGGTGCCGGGCTCCGCGTCGGTGCCAGCGTCGGTGCCGGGGTCCACCGGGCCGCCGGCGCGGGTCGGCGGAGCCTCGGCCAGCACAGCGTGCGCATTGGTGCCGCCGAAACCGAAGGCGCTGACCCCGGCGTACCGGCGTCCGCCGGTGGCCGGCCACGGCAGCGGCGCGGTGGGGATGACGAACGGGGTGCCCGCGAGCGTGATGTTCGGGTTGAGCGTCCCGAAGTGCAGGGTGGGCGGGATGACCCGGTGCTCGAGAGCCAGCACCGCCTTGATCAGGCCGGCGATGCCCGCCGCCCCCTCGAGGTGGCCGATGTTGGTCTTGACCGAGCCGAGGGCGCAGACCGCGCCGGGCGCCGCCGGCGGTCCGAACACCTCCGCCAGCGCCTCCACCTCGATGGGGTCGCCGAGCGCGGTCCCGGTGCCGTGGGCCTCGACGTACCCCACCTGGCCCGGAGTGATTCCGGCGCTGTCGTGCGCCCGCCGTACGACAGCCTGCTGCGACAGCCCGGACGGCGCCGTGAGGCCGTTGCTGCGGCCGTCCTGGTTGACGGCCGAGCCCTGGATCACCGCCCGGATCGGGTCGCCGGCGGCGAGCGCGTCCGACAGCCGTTTGAGCACGACGACGCCGCAGCCCTCGCCGCGGGCGAAGCCGTCCGCGCGTGCGTCGAACGTCTTGCACCGGCCGTCGGGCGCGAGCATCTGCGCGCGGGAGAACAGGATGTGGGCCAGCGGCGAGAGGATCAGGTGGACGCCGCCGACCACGGCCATCGAGGACTCGCCGGTCTGCAGGCTCTGACAGGCCAGATGCACGGCCACCAGCGACGACGAGCAGGCGGTGTCCACCGCGACGCTCGGTCCGACCAGGTCGAGGAAGTAGGACAGCCGGTTGGCGACGATGCTGTGGGCGTTGCCGGTCGCGACGTAGGCGTCCACGTCGGCGATGTCGCCGAACTGGAGAGTGCCGTAGTCGTTGGCGCACACCCCGGCGAAGACGCCGGTGGCCGTGCCGGCGAGCGCGCCGGCCGCCTGCCCGGCGTCCTCCAGCGCCTCCCAGGCCACCTCGAGGAACAGCCTCTGCTGCGGGTCCATCCGGACCGCCTCGCGCCGGGAGATACCGAAGAACCCGCTGTCGAACGTGTCGACATCGTCGAGCAGGCCCGCCGACCGGGTGACCATCCCACCCGGCGCCTGCGGGTCGGGGTCGTAGAAGGCGTCGACGTCCCACCGGTCGCGCGGCACCTCACGGACCGCGTCCCGGCCGTCCACCAGCAGGCGCCAGAACGCCTCCGGATCGGCCGCGCCGGGGAACCGGCAGGACAGGCCGAGGATCGCGACCGGCTCGCGGTCGGCCCGGACCAGCGAAGCGAGCACGGCCCGCTTCTCCGCCGACAGACCCGCGATCATTCTCGCGAGGCCGTCACTCCCCTGGGGCGTCGGTGGCACCTGAGGTCCCCCCCTTCTGTAGGGCGTCCAGCTCGGCGTCGGTCAGGGCGTCGATTCCGCCCAGGATCGCCGCGAGTTCGGCATCGACTTCCTCGCCCGGTTCGGGCGGCGCGTCGAGCGGGATCTCCATCCGCTCGGCGAGGTGCGGCACGATTCTGGCGATCGTCGGGTAGTTCCAGGCCATCGTGGCGGAGATCGGCACGTCCAGGCTGGCTTCGAGCCGGTTGCGCAGCTCCAGCGCCATCAGCGAGTCGAAGCCCAGCGTGTCCAGCGGCGTCTGGTTGTCCAGCCGGGCCGGCGGGATCCGCAGCACCTGCGCGATCTGGCTCCTGACGTGCTCCTCCAGCACCGCCCAACGGCCCGGACCGGGGTCACCGGCGAGCAGCCGGTCGCGGACCTCGTTGCGCTGGCGGGGCACGGTGCGGCCGGCGTCGCGCATCAGCTCGGTGAGGACCGGCATTCCGGCGAGGGCGGGACTCGCCCGCCGCCAGGCGTCCGCATCGACGGGGAAGACCCCGATGTGGGTCGGTGGTCGGCGCATCAGCCGGCCCAGTGCGGCGAGACCCTGCGCGGGCGTCAGGCTGTCCAGTCCGCCGAGCGCGAGCCGGCCGCCGCGGTCCGGTCGCGCCGCGAGTCCGATCTCGCTCCACGGTCCCCAGCCGACGGCCATCGCCGGCAGCCCGACGGCGGCGCGATGCTCGGCGAGGGCGTCCAGGAACGCGTTGGCCGCGGCGTAGTTGCCCTGGCCGGGCGAGCCGAGCAGGGACGCCCCCGAGGAGAACAGGACGAAGAAGTCCAGCGTCCGGCTCAGCGTCGCCTCGTGCAGGTTCCAGGCGCCGCGGACCTTCGGGGCAGCCACCCGCTCGAACCGGGCGGCGTCGAGCTGGAGCAGGACACCGTCGTCGAGCAGCCCGGCGGCGTGGATGACGCCACGCAACGGGGGCGGGTCGGCGTCGATGCGGGCGAGCACGCCGTCGAGCGCTGCCCGGTCGGCGACGTCCACGGCCGGCCCGAGAACCACGACCCCCTGCCGGCGCAGCTCGGCGAGCACGCCGCGTACCTGGTCGGAGGCGCCGACCTCGCCCCGGCGGCCGAGCAGCACCAGGTGCCGCGCCCCCCGCCCGGCCATCCAGGCCGCCACCCGCAGGCCCAGCGCGCCGAGCCCCCCGGTGATCAGATACGTGGCGTCGGGAGGGAAGGACGGGCCGTCGTCCGGCGCGGGCCGGACGTGCACGTCCCCCTCGCGGGGGAGCACAACCATCTTGCCGATGTGCCGGGCGGCCGCCATGTGCCGGAATGCGTCCTGGGCCTCGCTGATCGGCCTGGCCTCGGCGGGCAGCGGGCGCAGGGTCCCGGCACGCAACCGCGCTCCGATGTCGGCCAGCACGGATGCCACGAGCCGCGGCCGCGTTCGCAGCACCTCCTCCAGGTCGACCGCCGCGAAGGTGAGATTGCGCCGGAAGGCGCCCAGCCCGAGCGAGCCGTCCAGGTAGATGTCCCGCTTGCCCAGTTCGATGAAGCGGCCGAAGGGACGCAGGACGTCCAGCCCGCGGGCCAAGGCGGCACCGGCCAGCGAGTTGAGGACGACATCGACGCCATCCCCGCCGGTGGCGGCGAGCACCTCGTCGGCGAAGGCGAGCGAGCGGGAGTCCATCACGGTCCGGATGCCGAGCGACTCCAGGTACGCCCGCTTCTCCGGCGTACCCGCGGTCGCCAGGACCTCAGCCCCGGCGGCCCGCGCCACCTGGATCGCGGCCAGGCCGACCCCGCCGGAGGCGGAGTGCACCAGAACGCGTTCGCCGGCTGTCAGGTGGGCGAGCCGTTCCAGGGCGTAGCAGGCGGTGACGAAGGCGACCGGCACGGTCGCCGCGGCGGTGAAGTCCACGTCGGCCGGCAGTCGGACGGCCAGCTCGGCGGGCACCGTGACGTGGGACGCCAGGCTCCACGGCGCGATAGCGGCCACCCGGTCCCCCGGAGCGAACGCCGTCACCCCATCGCCGGCCCGGACCACCGTTCCCGCGCATTCACCGCCGATCACCGGCGGCGCACCGGCCAGGCCCGGGTAGACGCCCATCGCCTTCATCACGTCACTGAAGTTCAGGCCGCTGGCGTGGACCTCGATCTCCACCTCCCCGGCCTGCGGCGGTCGACGGGTCACCGCGTGCAGGTGCAGCTGGTCGAGGACTCCGGGCCGGTCCGCCTCCAGCCGGAAGGCGGACTCGCCGTCGACGGCGCCGAAACCGGTCGAGCGGCGCGGGTCGCTGCCGGCGTCACCCGCCACGGCGTCACCGTCACCCGCGACGCCGTCGTCGGCATGCCGGGCGAGGCGGGCGACGAACCGGTCCCCGCCGCGCAGCGCGATCTGGTCCTCCGCGCCGTCACCGAGCAGCAACGCGCACAACGCGGCGACCTCGGCCGGATCGGCGCCGCCCCCGCCCACCGGCCGCGGGCTGAGGTCGACGCAGGTGGTACGCAGCTCGGGCAGCTCATGCGCGGCAACCCGGGCCAACCCCCACAGCGGCGCCTGGGTGACGGCCACGGCCGACGTGGGTCCGACGGCCTGCGCGCCGGCGGTCACGAACCACACGCGCGGCGGATTTCGCCACCCGACGCGGGATACCTCCTGCACCAGGTGCAACGCGCCGCCGAGCAGCCACCGCTGCCCGACCGCCAGCGCGTCACCGGAGGTGGGAAGGGGCTCGGTAGCCGCGGCCGCCAGGTGCACGACACCCGCGGGCGGGCCGTCCGGGCAGATGTCGGCGAGCAGCCGCCGGCATGCCTCCGGCGAGCTGGGATCCAACAGCCGGACATCGGAGTCGAGGTCGTCCCCCGACTCCGCCCACGCGGTCGGACGCACGAGCACGCAGCGGTGACCTCGCGCGGTCAGCGCGGCCCGGACGCTGTCGGCGACGCCGCCGGAGTCGGCGAAGATCAGCCATGTTCCAGCGCGGCCGGCGGCCTCGGTCGCGCCGTCGCCCGGCGCGTGCCGCCACTCGACCCGGAACATGTAGTCCCGCGGGTCGGGCCGGCGGGAGCTACCGGTCTCCAGCCGCCGCGCCCGCAAGCCACGCACCTCGGCGATCACGTCACCGTGCTCCCCGAGCAACGTGACGGAACCCTCGACGCTGTCCGCGTCGGCGGACCCGGCGGACCCGCGTGGGCCGGCCGCCGCGGCCAGGCCGGCGACCGCCGCGGCATCGGCCGGGCCTGGCGGGAGAGCGTCATCGCGCCGGGCGATCGCCCAACGCGCTGTCGCACCCCTCTGGCGCACCCGCATCGAACGGATGCCGACCGGGACGTAGGCATCCGCGGGCGCGCCCGCAGCGTGATCCGCCGGCAACGCGGCGAGCAGCTGGAAGCCTGCGTCGAGCAGCACGGGATGCAGCCGGTAGGTCGCCGCCGCACGGGCGACGTCCGCCGGTGGGTCGATGCGGCAACGCGCTCCGTCGGCGTTCCGCCAGACCTGGGCGACGCCCTGGAAAAGCGGCCCGTACGACAGCGCCCGCGCCGCCAGCGCCGCGTAGTGGCCTTCGCCGGTCAGTACCTGGTGGTCGTCGCCCGGCGGCTCATCGAGCGGCGTTGGTGCGGACGCCGGCCCGTCAGGGTCGAGCAGCCGGACTCCACCCCGGGCGTGCGAGACCCACTCGGCCGGGGCGAGCCGCGGGTCGCCATCGCCATCGCCGGTGCCGCCCGCCTCCCGGCTGAGGATCTCGAACGCGGCGGATCCGGCGAGCCGCGGGGTCAGCACCAGCTGGACGGCACGGACGCCGTCCGGCGGTAGGACGAGCGCACGGTCGAAGACCACGTCGGTCAGCTCCAGCGGGCCGTCCCCGACCGCGACGGCCGCCCCCGCCAGGACCATCTCGACATAGCCGGCAGCGGGCAGGATGATCGCCCCGTTCACCCGATGATCGGCTAGGTAGGGATGCGTGGTGACGGAGAGGGTGCCCTCCCAGACGTGGATGCCCGGGGGCGCGGCGAGTCGGATGTGCGCGCCGAGCAGCGGGCTGTCGCCGCCCCCGCCGAGCGCGCGGGCCGCCGGCGCCGTGCCGTCGGCGCCCGGCCCACCGGCGGCGGGCCGGGCCGCGGTGTCCGGCGGCCGCGCGGAGGCCGCCGGGTCGACCGGGTTGCCGCCGGTGTCCAGCCAGAAACGCTCCCGCTGCCACGGGTACGTCGGCAGTGCCACTGCCGGCGCCTGGGGATACACCGCGCGCCAGTCGAGGCCGGCTCCGGCGCTGTACAGCGCGCCGAGGGCGGCGCGTAGCGCGGGCGCTTCGGGGGTACCGCGCCGCAGCGACGCCACGACAGTCCCTGGACGCCCCGCACAACTGATCGTCTGTTCGATCGCGGGCAGCACCACCGGGTGCGGTCCGAGCTCGAGGAAGACCGACCGGCCGTCATCGAGCAGCCGCTCCACCGCGGTCGCCAGCAGCACCGGCTCACGCAGGTTGCGCATCCAGTAGTCCGCGTCGAAGACGGCCTCGTCCACCCGCCGGCCCAGCAGGGTGGAGTAGAACGGCACCGTCGGCCGGCGGGGCGTCACCGCGGCGAGTTCGCGCAGCACGTCCGCGCGCAGCGGCTCGACCTGCGAACTGTGGGAGGCGACGTCCACCTTGATCCGGCGACAGAAGACCTGCCGCTGTTCCATCAGCGCGCAGAACTCGTCGATCGCGTCCCCGTCCCCCGCCACCACACTGGCCCGCGGGCTGCTGCTCACTGCCACGGACAGCCGGTCGGACCAGGCCGCCAGTGCCTGCCGCGCCGCCTCGTAGGACAGGTCGACCGCCGCCATCGCGCCGGCGCCACTGACCCTGCGCATCAACCGCGCACGCCGGCAGATCACCCGCACAGCGTCGTCCAAGTCCAGCGCGCCGGCGACATGCGCTGCCGCGATCTCCCCCATGCTCTGGCCGACGACGGCGCTCGGCCGCACCCCCCAGGCCTGCCAGACGTCGGCGAGCGCGACCTGGATCGCGAAGAGCGCCGGCTGGACGACATCGATCTGGTCGAGGGCCGCCGGGTCCGCGTCGGTCAGCATCCGCGTCAGGGACCAGCCTGCTTCCCGCCTGATCGCGGCATCGGTCCGCTCGATCGCCGACCGGAAGACCGGGTCGTCCTCGAGCAGCTCGCGGGCCATGCCGGGCCACTGCGAGCCCTGGCCGCCGAAGACGAACACCACCCGGGCATCGCGGCCTTCGGACCGCTTCCCGGTCGACAATCCTGGCCTGGACTCGCCGCGCAGGTATGCCTCGAGCACGTCGCGGAGGTCCGTGGTGTTCTCGAACGCCACCGCCAGCCGGTCGTCATGGTGCTGCCGGCGGCGCGTCACGGCAGCCGCCCGGGCCGCCGTGACGGCGGTGTCGTCGGTCGCCACGGCGAGGTCGAGGTGGCGTGCCGCCAGGGCGCGCAGGGCCGCGGAGCCGCGCGCGGACAACGGCAGCAGAAACGGCGCCGGGCCGGGGTCGACGGTGGGCCGCGACCGCGCTGGTGCGGCCTCCAGCACCACGTGTGCGTTGGTGCCGCTCAACCCGAACGAGCTGACGCCCGCGATCCGCCGCCCCTCGGGCCAGGCTGCCAGCCGGGTCGGCACGAAGGCGTTCATCCGGGCCAGGGGGACATGCGGGTTCGGCGTCTCGTAGTGCAGGTTCGGCGGGATCCCCCCGTGCCGCAACGCCAGTGCGACCTTGATGACGCCCGCGATGCCGGCGGCGGACTCGGCGTGGCCCATGTTCGTCTTGACCGAGCCGAGGGCCAGCGGTCGCCCGCCCGACCGGTGGAACACCTCCGCCAGTGCCCGCGCCTCGATCGGGTCGCCCAGCGCGGTGGCCGTGCCGTGCGCCTCGATGAGCCCGACCTCGTCGGCGGACACACCGGCATCGGTGAGGGCTTGGCGGATGACCGCCTGCTGGGCGCGGCCACTGGGGACCGTGAGCCCACCGCTGCGACCGTCATGGTTCACGGCGGTTCCGCGGATCACCGCCACCACCGGATCCTCGTCGCGCAGCGCGTCGGCCAGCCGCTTCAGGACGATCATCCCGCAGCCCTCGCTGCGCACGTAGCCGTCGGCGTCGGCGTCGAACGTGCGGCAGGCACCGGCTGGCGACATCACCCGCACCTGGCAGAAGTAGATCGTGCCACGCGGGGACAAAATGAGGTTCACCCCGCCGGCGAGGGCCAGATCGGACTCGCCCGCGCGAAGGCTGGCGCAGGCCAGGTGCGTCGACACCAACGAGGATGAGCAGGCCGTGTCAACGGTCATACATGGTCCGGTCAGCCCCAGGGTGTAGGACAGTCGGCCGGCGGCGACACTCGCCGCGATGCCGGTGCCGGTGTAGGCGTCGATGGCCGCGGAGTCGCCCGGCCGCCGCAACCCGGAGTACTCCTCGTTGGACAGCCCGATGAATACCCCGGTCCGGGTGCCGGCGAGATCCGCCGGCACCTGACCTGCGTTCTCCAACGCCTCCCAGGCCACCTCCAGCAGGAGGCGCTGCTGCGGGTCCATCTCGACGGCCTCCCGTGGCGAGATGCCGAAGAACGCCGCGTCGAAGGTGTCGATGTCGTCGAGGAATCCGCCCCGACGGGTGTACATCCGGCCGGGGGCACCGATCTCCGGGTCGAAGTAGGCGTCGACGTCCCAGCGCGTGGGCGGCACCTCGCGGATCGCGTCGCCGCCGTCGCGCAGCAGCCGCCAGAAGGCGTCCGGGTCCGGCGCGCCGGGGAAGCGGCAGCCCAGGCCGATGACAGCGATCGCCTCCCTGTCGGAGCTGGCGGCCGGCGCCGTGGGAGCAACGGACCGGCGAGCCGTCAGCGAGGCTCGGCCGGACATCCGCTCAGGCGTCCGGTCGGCGTCGTCCGCGCCGGCAACCCCCCCTGGACCGCCAGTCCCGTCCGACGCGGCGGTCGCTGGTCGGGTTCGCTGCGCCAGGAGCTCGGCCAGGGCCGCGATGCTGGATTCGCCGTAGACGAGCGACGGGGCGAGGTCGACGTGCAACCAGGCCCGCACCTCTTCGGCGATCTCGACCGACACGATGGAGTCGATCCCCAGCTGGCTCATCGGCTCGGTGACGTCCACCTCGGCCGGCTGCACGCCGGCACGCCGCGCAAGCAGGTCGACGAGCGTCGCCTGGATCACCGTTGCCGGTGCCGGGCCGCTGGCGAAGGCGGTCCCCAGGCCGGACAGTTCAGTCGGCCGCCGCACAGACCGCGCGACGACGTCGAGTTCCCCACGCAGGAACAGCTCACGGCACGCCGACCGCTGCACCTTTCCGCTCGCCGTCTTGGGCACCGTCCGGGGACGTACGAGAACCACGGCATGGACGTGGACGCCGTGGCCGCGGCCCACCGCCGAACGGATCGCGCGCAGCGCCCCCTCGGCATCGACCTCCCGGGCGGGGTCCACCTCCTGCACGATCACCAGCCGGTCGTCACCGTCGACGGTTGCCATGAACGCGGCACCGCAACCCGGTCGCAGCGCCGGATGGCTGCCTTCCACCGTGAACTCGATGTCCTGCGGATAGTGGTTGCGGCCACTGATGATGACGACATCGTCATGGCGGCCGGTTACGTACAGCTCGCCGGAATGGAGGAACCCGAGGTCACCAGTCCGCAGGAAGGTGTCCGGACAGCCGGCCAGCCGCGCGCCGAAGGTCCGAGCGGTCAGGTCCGCGTCCGAGAAGTAGCCGGTGCTCACGCTGGGGCCGCGGAGCCAGATCTCACCCACCTGGCCGTCGGCCACGGGGGTGCCGGCGGACGGGTCGACGATGGCGATCTCCTCCACCGGCCGCCCGCAGCTGACGATCTGCCGGGAGGGGGCTACTGGGACCCCCTGGCGGACACCGACACGCTCCTCCTCCGATCGGGCGCCGATCTTCTGGGGCTCGTCGGCAAGCTCGACCGCGCTGTGCCGCGCGAGGGCCTCCGCGTCGAACCGCCCCACGACCGGCTCGGTGCCATGCGGCTTCGCCGAGACGAGTAGCGTCGCCTCAGCCAGGCCGTAGACCGGGCAGAAGGCCTGCCGACGGAAGCCGTAGGATTCAAAGGCCGCGGTGAAGCGGTCGAGCGTTGCGGCGCGCACAGGTTCGGCGCCGGAAAAGGCGACCTGCCATGACGACAGGTCCAGCCCGGCGCGATCCGCGTCGACGATCCGGCGGGCACACAGGTCATAACCGAAATTCGGTGCACCGGCGTGAGTAGCGCGGTGGCGGGTCATCGTCTCCAGCCAGGAGACCGGCCGCCGCAGGAAGTCGACCGGTGACATCAGTATCACCGGATAGCCAACGAATGCCGCCTGAAGGATTCCGCCGATAAGTCCCATGTCATGATGGGGTGGCAGCCAGAGTGCCATCCTGCTATTCTCGGTGAGTTTCAGCGCCTTGCGGATGTTTGCCGCATTGTGGGCCAGGTTGGCATGCGTGACAAGTACCCCGCGCGGTCTCCTGGTGGAGCCGGAGGTGTACTGGAGCAGCGCGGTGGCCGCCAGCTCCACGGACTCATCGAGCGTTTCCGGCCCGGCGCCACCGGCTGTGTCGTCGGCCGCATCAGTCGCCAACCAGCGGAGGGACGGCAGGTCATCAACCACGAAACCACCGCGGACCAGCGGAAGGAGCGCGGCGGTGGTAAGGACGGCCGCCGCCTGACAGTCCGCCGCAACCGCCGCCATCCGCGCGGTCTGCCGATGCGCCAGCCGCGGTTCGGGAGCCTGTGCGGGCACGGCGACAACCTGGGCCCACATACAGCCGAACAGTGCCCGAATGTAGTCGAGTCCCGGCGGATAGACCAGCAGACAGCGCTCCCCAGGCGGAATCGACCGTCTTATCAGAGCTGCGACACGGCCGGCATCCGCGACCAGTTCGCCCGTGGTCATACTCGTCTCCACACCATCGGACGAGTATGTGTAGATTACATTTTCTTGCCTTTCACGGGCCAAGCGTCGCAAGACATCAACACACGTTTCCGGCGTTTCCGCCCCCCGGTTCACGGAGTCATCGTCACACTGAGACACAATCTTGTCAACGACAATAAAAAAGTGCCCATGTCAGGATACCGACAACGCCAGCCGTAATACGGTCAACCTTTCTGCCCGTTTTGAGCACTTCGTCAGTAAATCAGAGGATCTTTTACGGGGCTCACCCCACGTGCATGGGAGGCCGTTATGAAGGCGAACACGGGCGGCCTCGGAAACAGCTCACCCTGTGGGGATCCAGAACCCCGATCTGGGCGGTGACCTGCGCGTTTGCCTGCCGGGCGGGCCTGTGTCGGGCAGGCCGGACGGTCATGGTGTCGTCCCTGCTCTGCGGCCTGACCTGAGTTCGGTCACCGGTTCGGCATTGATGATCGCTTGACGCGCTGACCTGGGGTGATGGGTGTGCGGCGGGCTGCTCTGAGGCACTAATTGGTGCTCTACGGTGTGGCTGTGGCCTGGATTCGGCGGGTGCGGACGGCGTCGGGAGCGACGGCGGTGCAGATCGCCGAGTCGGTCGGTGGGCGGCGGCGGATCGTCACGCACGTCGGTTCGGCGCATACCGAGGCTGAGCTCGGTGTGCTGGTCGAACGGGCTCGGGAGCTGTTGAGGGATCCGCGGCAGGGTGAGCTCGTCGAGGTCGAGCCGGTCGCGGTGAAGGCGTCGCTGCTCGACGCGGCCGGCCCGGTGGCGTTGTTCGACGTGGATGCCGAGCCGGCGCGGGGGCGGGCGACGGTCGCGGCGCCGAGGGTGGTGGCGACCGGCTCGCGGGTGCTTTACGACGCGCTGGCCGGGGTGTTCACGTCGTTGGGGTTCGACGCCCTTCAGGATCAGGTGTTCCGGGACCTGGTGATCGCCAGGCTGGTGGAGCCGACCTCGATCCTGGACACCGGCAGGGTCCTGACGGACCTCGGCGCCACACCCGCGAGCGAGAAGACGATGCGCCGGACCCTGCTGCGCGCCCACCACGGCGGCTACCGCGACCGGCTCGCCGCGCTGTGCTTCACCCACGCCCTGGCCAGCGGCGACGTCTCGCTGTGCCTGTACGACGTGACGACGCTGTACTTCGAGGCCGAGAACGAGGACGACCTGCGGAAAGTCGGCTACTTCAAGGAACGCCGCGTCGACCCGCAGATCGTCGTCGGCCTGCTCGTCGACCGGTACGGATTCCCGTTGGAGATCAGCTGCTTCGAGGGCAACCGGGCGGAGACCGCGACGATCCTGCCGGTCATCCGCCAGTTCAAGGACCGTCACCAGCTTGAGAACCTGGTCGTGGTCGCCGACGCCGGCATGCTGTCCGCGACCAACCTGCGCGAACTCGACGACGCCGGGTTCGGGTTCATCGTCGGTTCCCGGGTCACCAAGGCACCGATCGACCTGGCATCGCACTTCTGCTGGCACGGCGACGCGTTCACCGACGGGCAGGTCATCGACACGGTGACTCCCAGAACCGGACGTAACCGTGACAACGACACCGCCGTGAAGGCCGAGCCCACCTGGAACCGTGAGGGGCACCCCGGGTCGTGGCGGGCGGTCTGGGCCTACTCGGCCCGGCGCGCCGCCCGGGACAACAAGACCCTCACCGCGCAGGAGAACCGCGCCCGGGCCGTCGTCGACGGGGAGAAAACCGCCCGCACCCCGAGATTCGTCACGGTCAAAGGCGACGCCCGCGTCCTCGACGAAGCCAGCCTGGCGCGTGCCCGCCGGCTCGTCGGGCTCAAGGGCTACGTCACCAACCTCCCCGCGACCGTCCTGACCGCCGACCAGGTCATCTCCGACTATCACGACCTCTGGCACGCCGAGCAGTCATTCCGGATGTCGAAGACCGGCCTCGCCGCCCGGCCCATGTTCGTGCGCACCACCGACGCGATCGAAGCCCACCTGACCATCGTGTTCACCGCGCTCGCCGTCGCCCGCACCGTCCAGAACCGCACCGGCCTGGCCATCCGCAACGTCATCCGACAGCTCCGCCCGCTCCGCTCCGCGACCATCGCGATCAACGGCGTCGTCCAGACCTTCCCACCTGCCATCGGCTTGGAGCGGCAAACCCTCCTCGACGCGCTCACAGGCAAGGCACTAACGAAATGACCGAACTCAGGTGGCGCAGCGATTCGAGGGCGCGCTTGGAACGTTCACGCTTGACCTGCCTCAACTGGTGCCCTCGGACGCGCCGATGCGCGGTTCGCGGGTGGGACGTTGGCGGCTGCGGTTTCCGACGGCGCCAGGTCTGGTCGGGGGCGGGCGCGGTGAGCCCGCCTGGCTCGATCGCGAGCTGGCCCTGGTCGGTCGACTCCGACAGTGGTGGACCGCCGACCACGTCACCGGGTTGGATGCGGACGACCCCATCCGGAGGCTATCGGGGAGGCCGGACGGCTCGCTTCAGGCGGGGCCTTTCGGATGAGGTCGTCTTCTCGTCCAGATACTCATGCTGCGGCTGTGCCGACGGTTCGACCGTGGACGAATCGACACGCACCCGCGTTTCAGGAGGCGGCGCGGACGGGTGGGGCAGCGGTAGCTGCTGGGGCAGCCAGTCGGGCCCCGTCTTGCTCGGGTTCTTCATCGGGTCATACATCTGCTGCCCGGTGGCCTCGCTGATCATCTCGCGCACCCGGTTCTCGACGAGGTTCCCGAACCGGGTGGGGTTCCCGCCGCTTTGCTGGCGCATCGCGTCGAGCTCGGCCTGGGACAGCCGGCCGATGGGTTGGGAGTACACCTCCCGCTGGTAGCTGTTGACCTCCCGGACGGTCAGCCGGACCTCGCCCGTGCCGCGGTCGTAGGTGGCGACGCCCATGAGCCCCTGTTTCTCGGCCGCTGAGCCAATCGCCGCGTAGCCCGTTCGGTTCGGCTCACCGAGCTGCCGCCAGCCGCCGGACTCACCACCCACCGGCTTGATCTCGGCGACATCGATCATCGGAGCGCGTGGCCGGGCCGCGTCCACGGCGGGCGCCGCGCCGCCGGCCAAGCCGCCGGCAGCGGTCTTCGGCGCCTTGGCGCCGTTGGCTCCGGCCTTGGGTGCTTCGTCCCCTCGCACCTCGCCCTTGGGTACCTCGCCCTTGGGCGCCCCAGTCCCGGGCTTCTCGACCGTCGGGGAACGCTTCCGCAGCCCGGCCAGATCGCGAATACCATCGATAATTTCGACGATATTGACAACCTCTTCGACGAAATCCCGAACGAACTTCGCCGCTTCAACCGCCGCGGTATGACTGTCGCCCCGCTCATGGGCCTCGTAGGCATTTTCGAGGTGCTTCTCGGCCTGCGCGAAGGGGGCGTACTTCACACCTTGTTCCGCGGCGTCCCTGAGCGCCTCGTCGGTGCCGACGCCCTGGCTCTTCTCCGCCACGAAGGTGCTCACCGCCTCGATACCTACCGGATAGAGTTGCGCATACACTTCGCGCAGCTCGTTGTACAGCTCCTTCTTGCCGTCAGCTTGCTGTGCCGGGTCCCCGAACACCACGTCCCACTCGGCATTCATGATGGATGCCGAATGCTTGACGATCTCCACGGTCTCCTTCAGCCCAGGGTAGGCGATCGCGGGTATCGCCTTCTCGAGAACCTCGTTGAGGGTCTCGACTGTTGGATTTGACCCGATCTTCCGATCGGCCTGCCGCGCGGCCTCCCCAATCTCCGCCGCCTTTTTCTCGACCGTGTCCATGACCGCCAAGGCCTTCTTCTCGACGGCACTGGCCGCCTCGTGCGTCATCTTTTCGGCGAAGGCTTCGGCCTCCCGAATCTTTGCCGCTGCCGCGCTGTCGAGAGCTCTCCCGAGCTCCTTCGCCATGTCGAGCTGTGAAATCGGTGCGGTCGCCGCCCGGGCCAAAGAGTCATCGCCCTTTGCCTCCAGGGAACCGCTTCGCTGGCTGCCGCCGTCCGGGGCCGGGGCGCGGCCGGCCTCGGGCCGCGCGTCAGTCTGGCCGGGCTCAGGGCGAGCGAAGTCCGCCGAGAGACTCTGCTCGACCTTCGGCAGGTGCTCGTCTCGCTGGGTGACGCCGCTCCGGTCGGGCCCATGCGCATTGTCGCGACTCTCAATGCGGCTCTCGGCACTGTGGATCTCGGAACTGTGGCTCGCAGCACTGTGGCTCGCGGCCTGGCTGGCCGCGGAGGAATGCTCCATTTCGAGTCCGTCCACCGGATAGCCCTATCCGCTGTACGGAGCGCGGTCGTCGGACCTGGAACTCGTCTCCGTACTGATGTCGCGTCGAGCGGCCCGCATCACAGACCGGCCTCGGCCATCACGCGGGCGAGAATCCGGCGGCTCGTTCTCGGCAGTTTCCGGCGGTCGCCGGCGAGCATCTGCTGCTCGAAGCAGACGCACACGCGGCGGACCGCGAGTTCGACGTCGCGGGCCACCTCCGCGGGCGTCTCCGAATCGGGGAACTCGACCAGCTCGTACGCGGCGTCCTGGCAGACCTCCCAGGTCTGCTGGGCGCGGCTGTCGCCGGAGGCCGTGTCGTTCTCGTCGGCCGTGCGCCACGGGGCCTGGTACCGCCCACTGGCCACCAGGTCCGCGACGGCCGAACGGTAGAGGCACAGCGGCGGCTCCTGGGCGCAGACCAGCTCGCAGACGGGGTACGGGGAGAACTCGCGGGCGTCCAGCCGGTGCACCGTCCCGCGAAATGCCGCCGCCAGCTCGCTGGCGTGCGGGTTCCCGGCCAGTCTGGCGAGCAGCAGCTCGCGGAGGCGGTCACGGAACTCGGCCGTGTCGGCGTACGACCACCCGCCCTGGATGCCACGGCGGGTGGCGAGCCAGTCCGATCCGTGCCCGAGATAGGCCCGGGACAGGTCGTCCGGCTGGACGGTGACCGGTCGCTGCGCCCGCAGCACGAGAAGCAGGTCGTCCCAGAGCCGTTCGAGCGCATCCGGCCGGGTGGTGAGAGAGAGCACCAGCCTGCTCAGGGTCCGCCGCGCGGATTCGTCGTCCGAGATCCGCCGCGCCGCCTCGCACGCCGCCGGGGTCGCGCAGGTCGACGCGCAGAAGGGCTGCGGGAGGAAGAGGTCGTCGAACGAGCCCGCGGCCCGCCACCGTCGCATGTGCTCGGCCACCCGGGTGTCGGACGGTGGAGCGGCGGAGATCGCGTCCTTGACGAGGGGAACCCGCACCAGCAGAGGTGCGTCGTCGCCGCCGCTGAAGACCACCGCCTCTCCCACGTCGAGCGAGGTCAGGGCGGACGACTGCCGCTCGTCCATCGCCATGGCGCCGGACAGTGCCGCCCGGTCGTCCGCCGCGACGGTCCGATGCGCGATCTTGAGATTCGTGTTCTTGATGACGTCGGGGGCGAGCCGGACCGGTGCCTGGTCGACGATCACGACACCCTGGCCATAGGCGCGGATCTCCGACAACAGATGGGAGAACGTCTGGACGGCCCTGCCCCGCGGGTTCGCCGTCTCCTCGGAGGCCGGCGTCGCTACGTTGGCCAGCAGCCGATGGGCTTCCTCGATGACGAGCAGGTGCACGAGGTCCGCCGACTGCCCCTGTGCCCGCCGGTGCTCGGCGAGCCGGATGAGCAGCAGGCCGATGAGGAAGGCCCGGTCCCCCTCGTCACCGAGCGCCTCGAGCTCGACAACGGTCGGCATGCCGAACAGTTCCCGCGCCGGCAGCGACCGGACGACGTCCAGCATCGCGCCCTTGGCACCTTGGCGCAGCGAGTCGAGCCGGGTGACGAGAGCGGCCGTCAGATCTCCGGTGACCTTCTGGTCGTAGCCAAGCGTCCTGATCACGTATTCGCTCTTCGCGATCAGGTCGGACAGCGTGGGGAAGGCGGCGGCCCTGTCCAGATCCGCCGCCTGGCGGCCGTCGGGCGCGCCGAGCCGCGCGTTGGTGTTCGTCCGCAGGTCCCACCCCCGGTCGACATAGACGTCGTGGAGGCAACGTTCCAGAATCTGCGGCAAGGGCGTCCACATGCCGAACGCCGCGGTGAAGACCGCCCGCAGCAGGTTGAGGTGCTCGCTCACCGACGTTCCCACGGGCACCTCGAACGGGTTGAGTACGAACGGTCCAACAGTCGGGCTGCCCGCGGTGAACACACGCATCCGCGGGCCCAGCGCCGGATGGTCGATGAGTGCCCGATACTCGGCCTTCGCCGGCTCGATCAGCAGGAACGGGACGTCGTGCGCCGTGGCCGCCAGCAGCAGCGACATGATCGTGTTGGTCTTGCCGGATCCGGTCAGACCAGCGACGAAGGCGTGGCGCGTCAGGGAGCGACGGGACACCTTGTACGTCCCGGCCGTCGGACGACGATGTTGCAGTACGCGACCGACCAGCAGACCCTCGTCGCCTTCGACCGCCGGTCGCGCCACCACGTCGAACCGAGCGGCAACGTCGACCGAGAAACCGGGCGTCTCGATCTCTGGAAGATGTGCGCACGCCGCGAGCTGGGCTGTCGAGAGAAAGGTCTGGCATTCGAACGGACGTCGGTAGAGTCCAGGCGGGTTGTCGCCCGGCTGGTTCGGCATCGCCCAGGCCGTGACCAGCTCGCCGACCTGGTCACGGTCGAACACCCGGACCGGCTCGGGCAACGAGCGCTCGCCACACATGACGCTGCGCCATGCCGCAGCCAGCCGCGGATAGCTCTCGTGATCGCCACCGAGGTATACGGCGGTGCGCCACGCCCCGACGGCAAGACCTTCTCCCGCGGAACGGAGCACCGCCCTCAGGAACTCCACGTACTGCGCGGTCAGCGGGCTGGGCGCGCGCGCGTCCTGGGCTGCCGACTCGACCGCGCGCATCTCGTTGAGGACCATGTTCCGGATGTTGCCGACCGTCTCCTCGCCGAGGGGATACGCGAGCACGAGAGCGCCCCAGTGAGCGCCACTCATCGAACGGATCACCCGGTCCATCGGCGCGGCCCCGTCGTGCTGGTCGACTCCCGCCGGCGCGGGGACTCCGAGTGCCATGCCGGACAGCGGCCAACGAGGTGGCAGAACGGCGGCGCTCTCCACGTCGACGATGGGATACAGGCCCCTCAGGACGGACTCGACCACGCCGATCCGACGATCCTGGATGGCGCCCGAGCCGGCCTTCGTCGACCAGGTCCCCATCTGGACGGACACCCCGTCAGGCGCGCCGAGCACCTGCAGGACGAACGGGATGCGGTATCCGTAGAGGCCGGTGATCAGCTCCGTGGTAGGGGACCGCCACCGTTCGCCGTCCGCTGCCACCGTCGCGCGGCGGAGCTTCTCCGTCCTGCCCACACCTCGCACCCGAAGCAGTCGACGCGCACCGGGCACAGCCTCCGTCCACGGCGTTCCGAGGAACGTCGGCCCGGGACCGCAACGCTGCAAGTAGTCCATTCGCACCGTGGTGACGGATGCTGTGGACATCGTTCCACCGTCCTCTTCCACGTTTTCGGCAGCCGGCCGCGCCAGCTGTTCACGCCGACTACTGGACCTCAGCGCCGGTCGAAGCGTTAATGACTTTCTTCGCTATCAAGGCCCCGTGCTTCCAGCGCCCGGAGACCTCGACCTCGTCGCCGTCGCTGAGCCGCCCGGTCCGGTGCCGGTAGTAGTCGACATTGACCTCGACCGGGGGCATCCGGTTACCCATGGCGTCGTATCGTTCGACACGAAATCTCAGGACGCCATCGGTCTCGGACACGCCCCGGGCGACCCCGCGGACCTTGTCGTTGCCACGCCTGGCCTGCTGGTCGACGGGCTGTGCACGCTCACCTGGCTGCAGCAGGCGCTGCAGCCAGTCGGACGCTGCGTCGAACGCGCTCGCCGGTCCCGCCGTGCTTTCGGGTGCCGCCTGCCCGGGAACCTGAGGCAGCGGCCACCACGGCAGCGGCTGGGCCCGCTTCGACGTGGAAGGTGCCGCCTGGGAGGAGACTGTCGGCACGAATTCGGCGTCCATGTCTTCGGTGACGTCGAGGTATTTGCCCGGCTGTGGGCCGACGTCCTGGCTGTCGGTACTACCGTCGGCGCGGAACGTCAGCCGCGCCCGGCCGACCCGGATCGAATCACCCGACACGAGCAGCTGCGGCGCGCTGATCGTCCGCCTGTTGACACGTACGCCGCGGGCGGGATCCAGGTCGCGGATCAGCCAGCCCTCAGCACGCCGCTCAATCTCCGCGTGTCGACCGGAGACGGTCCCGTCGCCGGGGAACGCCAGGTCGTTGCCGTGGTCCCGGCCGAGCGTGAAGGGACTGCGCGACACCGCGATCGCCAGGAGTTGGCCCCCCTGGGACAACTCCAGGAACACCTTGTTCACGGTTACCTCCGACAATTGGCCAAGATCGGCCCACCGGGTCGGCTACTACCTGTTCGCCGATCCAAATTCGACACCGTAGTGGACGGTTCGCAGCCATCCATGAATTTCCGGCGACGCTGTAAATGTCGACTGGACGACAGCGACGGAAAACCGGTCCGGGCGGCTGGGCGGCGCCGGGCGACCGTCGCGGTCAGCCGACGACAGCGCCGGCGAAGATCCCCGCCAGGACGAAGAGCATGAACAGGACGAAGAACGTCAGGCCGGCCGCGGTCACCACCTTTTCCGAGGTGGCAGAACCGTGGATCCGCGCTCCGGTGGAAAGGTTGGTGGCATTCTTCGCCAGCAGCGTTCCACGAGACCAGCGGCCGGAGACCTCGACTTCGTCGCCGTCGTCGAGCTGACCGCTCTGGTAGTGGGTGAACTCCGCACCGACCGGGCGCAGCCGGTTGCCCATGGCGTCATATCGCTCGATGCGGAACGACAGAACGGCACCTTTCCCCGTCTGGCGGACCTGAACGTACCGGGCGGTACCGCGGATATCGCCCTCGGCGCCGTCCCGGTCGGGCACGGAGTGACTGCGCGACACCGCGATCACCTGTGCTCACCATGGGAGAGTTCCCGAAACATCTTGTCCACGCATACCTCCGACCAGCCGGCCAGGATCGGCGCACCCGCCTCTAGTGGACGGTTCGCGCCCGCCCATCGTTCCCACTGGGAAAACTATCGGCCGATCCCGCCGAGGGGCAGGGTGCAGGCCGCACGTTTCCGGGAGTGCTGGCACCCCAGACCGCCGCTAGCCGACGGAAAAGCATATCGGGACCAGCAGTCGCCTCACTCGTAATGCGCGCCACCTCCATCGCGGGCCAGCCCTATGCGGGCTCCCACCGATGATCACCCGCCTGCGGTCCGCCCTTCGCCAAGACTCGACCGTTCGCCAACTCTGTGGTGAAGCCCAGGTGGTCAGGTCATGAGGCAAGAGCCGTGTCCAGAAGCTCCCACCGCACGTGTCACTGGGAACGCGTGTCCAGGCTGTCGACAGCCAAATGACCGAAAGCGTCGCTCCAGGCCGCATACCACTGGCGGAACCATGGATGGGACTGCGCGAGCGGGACGACAGAGCGCACCGTCTCCTGGTAGTACGAACGACGTTTCTCCGGCCGAGGATGTGCGTCCAGCCGCTGCACGTTGCTCAGCCGGTCCGCCAGCTTCACCAACAGTGCATCATCCGGAGCGCTAAGCAACCGTGTCAGATATGCCGCCCGCACCTCCTCACGTGTCTGGCCCTCCGACGGTGCGGGCTTGGTCACCCAGTCGACCAAGCCCGCGACGCGGTCACCGAAGCGCTCGCGCACATCCTCCAGCGAGCACTCCGTGTCCTCGACCACATCGTGGAGCACGGCCGCGCGCAACACGTCGATGTCAGTCGTTCCGATCGCCTCCACCAACACACACACGACCTCAAGCAGATGCTCGGCATAAGGCTCACCCGCCGGCCGAGTCTGGTCCCCGTGCCACCGAACAGCGAAGGCGACCGCATCATCCAGCGAGGCTAGATCCTGTTCCGCAATGCGCCTGGCCAATCGCTCACGCACGGACGGCCAACCGGCCGCCGCCTCGAACACCTGCAACATGCCCCGAGCTCCCTTCATGTGCCACAGCGACCGGCAAGCAGAACGCCCTCGTACACGATCACATCAGGACACTACTAGTGATCCACGGCATGCCCGTGCCTGCTGAAAGGTGGGGTCTGACCAGGGCAAGCCGGACGGCGGCGTACGGCTGGGGTCCGACTGCTGCGATCGAAACTCGCAGCTCACACGAGATTCCGCAGGCTACCGGCCGCCGAATCGGATTGAAGCATGGCGCCCGTTGGTGGTGTCCGGAGAGATCGGAATTTTTGCTGCCTCGGGTTTGAAGGTGACTCCGGGACGGATGGGCGCTGGTAGGCGGGCCGGTCATGCCGCTTGATGGTCAAAGAGGCTCGGCTGTCCGGCCTTCCACGGATTTCGTTGGGAAGCCGACCCGTACCGCAGGCGCCTCCGACGCCGAGGAACGGAAGCGGCGCGGCAGCTCTACTTTTCCCTGCTGCCGCTGGTACAGCGACCCGACGTGGAACGCTGTGTCTCGACGTCAGGGGCCACCCCTGGATGCGCTTTCCGCCTTCGGCCATGGCGCGGTGCGGGGTGCGACGCCCCCGGCGAGCACGGCCGCTTGCGGCCGCGCACAGGCGGTCGCGCGGCGCAGCCTGCACCGCGCGCTCTTGACGAGATCGTCGACCCGTCGGAACGGGCGGAGTCCACGAAGTCGAACTACCGCGTCATGGTGAACAACCACATCCGCCCGGCTCTCGGCTCGCGCCGGCTCGTCGAGCTGAAGCATGAGGATCTTCAGCGGTTCCTTAACCGCAAGGCGGCGGACGGTTACAGCACGTCGACCATGCGCACGCTGCGTTCCGTCCTGCGGCAGGCGCTCAACGAAGCGGTCATCACCGAGAAGATCAGTCGCAATGTCGCCGAGACGCTGCGGGTCCCGAAAGCGCGGAAGCCGAAGCGGAAGGTGGCCGCGCTGAGCAGGGGCGACGGGCTGCGGCTGCTCGACGAAGCGAAGTCCACCCGGCATTACGCGCTGTATGTGCTGCTGGTGCTGGTCGGTCTACGCCGTGGGGAAGCGCTCGCGTTGCGCTGGTCCGACTTCGACGAATCGGCGTGCACGCTGCGGGTGGAACGCCAGGTGACCCGGGTGAGTGGCGTGAAGGGGCTGGTCGTCGGCCCGACGAAGAGTCAGGCCGGAACGCGCACGCTCACGCTGCCGACCCGGTGTGTCCGGGTGCTCCAGGCACACCGCACCGCCCAGCACGCCCACCGGCAGGCCGCGGGGAAGCGGTGGAAGGAGAACGGGCTGATCTTCCCGAGCACCGTCGGCACGCATATGGAGCCGCGCGGGCTGAACACTCACCTGTCCAAGCTGTGCCAGCGTGCCGGGCTGCCGCACCTCGGCCCACACGCGCTGCGCCACACCGCGGCGACGATGGCCTACGCGCTCGGTGTCGACTGGAAGCAGATACAGGGGATGCTCGGCCACACGATGCTGTCGACGACCATGGACATCTACGTGGACATGGTCGACACCGTGCACGGTGACGCGGCGGCCAAGCTGGACGGCTGGTTCCCGGTGGAGGACAACGAGGACCCGGAGGACGGGACGACCGAGGCAGAGGGGGCCTGACGGGCTGTTGGCTGTCAACTAGGCTGTCAAAAGAACAGAGCCCCGCGCCGTGTTATCGGCTGCGGGGCTCTGACCTGTCTCAACCAGACGTGCGCTCGGAGGGACTCGAACCCCCAACCTCTTGATCCGTAGTCAAGTGCTCTATCCGTTGAGCTACGAGCGCCTGCCGGTCACTCTCGCGGCCGGCTTCGCCAGCTTACAGCACCCGGAGGGCAGCCTTCGAACCCCCTCCCCTCCAACCGCGCCCCGGGTCGGGGCGCCCAGGGCACGCTCCGCGCGGGGGCGCGTTTCGCCCGGGATGGCCCGTCAGCGCGCTCGGACGGGGGTCGGCTGCGGTAGGCGGTGCAGCTCGACATCGAGCAGTGTCTGGTCCTCGATCGTCGCTGTCAGATAGGTCGGATGGGGCTGGCGCCGGCGGTCCGTGGGTGAGCCGGGGTTCAGCAGCCGCAGCGGGCGGCCGTCCTGCGGTCGGATCGTCGTCGTGTCCCACGGGATGTGGGAGTGGCCGAAGACGATGACGTCGGCTTCCGGGTAGGTGGCGGCCAGGCGGCGATCCCGGGCGGCGGCGGCCCCGGTCTCGTGGACGATCACGAAGCGCAGGCCTTCCAGCGTCACGCGGGCGATCTCGGGCAGGATGGCGCGGATCTCGGGTCCGTCGTTGTTGCCGAAGCACGCGATGAGGCGCCGTGATCGTTCCGTGAGCTGGCGCAGCAGCTCGGGGCCGACCCAGTCGCCCGCGTGGAGGACGGCGTCGGCTTCGTCGACCGCGGCCCACACCCGCGACGGCAGATCGCGGGCCCGCACCGGGACGTGAGTGTCGGCCAGGACGACGAGGCGCATTGGTCCAGTGTCCGTGATTTTCGGTGTTCTGAGCGTGCGCCCGGGGGTAGCGTGCAGCGGCCGGCCGCCTGGCCGGGCGGCGTCGGGGCGAGCGGGGCGGCCGGGGTGGTCGCGAGCTGATGGGCCGATGCCGAGCCGGTAGGCGGATGTCGACTCGGCGGATGGGGGCCGAGCCGGTGGCCGACGGGAGCGGATGGGCGGCGGTCGACATGGCATGGACCGCCGCGCAGTGGCGGCGACTGCGACGGGCTCGTGTGGCCACCATGGTGGTCTTTTTCTTCCTGGCGCTGTTACTCGCCGCGTGGGCTCCGCGGATCCCACAGGTCAAGGATGCGCTCGCGCTCGGCGACGGTGAGCTCGGGCTCGCGCTGCTCGGCGCGCCGGTCGGTGCGATCGTGACGCTGTGGGGCGCCGGTGTTCTGGTGAGCCGGCTGGGCAGCGTGCCGGTGATCCGGTTCTCGCTGGTCGCGTACGCGACCCTCGGGCTGGTGATCATTACCGCGACCGGCCCGCTGTCGCTGTTCGCCGCGCTCGCGCTGCTGAGCGGTGCGAGCTGTGCCCTGGACCTTTCCGCCAATGCCCAGGCCGCGGCCGTCGAACACCGCTTCGGACGTCGGATCATGATGATGGTCCATGCCGCCTGGACGGCCGGTGCGCTCGTGGGCGCGGGCCTGGGCGCCGCCGCCGCGGCGATCGAGCTGCCGCTGAGCATCCAGTTCTCGGTGCTCGGCGCGCTTACCGTGGCCGGAGCGTTACCTCTCACCGGATGGATGCTTCGCGGGGACGGTAGTCGGGAGTCCGCGTCCACCGGCTTCGTCGTATCCGACGCCGCCGCCGATGAGCTCGATGGCGCTGACGGGGAGGTCGAGACCGGCGACAGCGCGGTCGGAGCCAGGGATGGTGTGGTCGGGGCCGGCGCCGAGACCCACGCGCGGCCGGCCACGTCGATGCTTCCACCGCCCCCGGCAACTGGGCTGTCCCCAGCGTCTGCGGTGCCTGCGCCGCCTCCAGCGCCCGCGGCGAGGCCGGTGACTGCTGTGACTCCGCGGGCGCTGCTGCCCTTCGTCCCGCTCAGCGTGATCGCGTTTGCCAGTTTCCTCGGGGAGGGCGCGGCGGCGGACTGGAGCGCCGTCTATCTGACGGATGTCACCGGGGCGTCGGCCGGCGTCGCCGGGATCGGGTACGTGGCCTTCATGGCCTGCATGCTGGTGGTGCGCCTGGTCGGCGATCGTGCGGTGGAGACCTTCGGGATCCGGCGTGTGGTCCGTCCGCTGGCTCTTACCGCCGCGGTGATGTTCGCCGTCGCACTCGCGTCCGGAGCGACGCGGACGGGAACCGCGCTGGGGATCGTCGGGTTCGCGGTGCTCGGCGCCGGGCTGGCGTGTGTCATCCCGGCGGCCTTCTCCGCCGCGGCCCGCGCCGCGAACCTGGTGGGGCTGCCGGCCGGGGCGGTGATCGCCGTGGTCAGCTCGGTCGGCTACGCGGGATGGCTGACGGGGCCGCCGTTGATCGGAGGCCTGGCCGAACTCGTCGGACTGCGCGGGGCCCTGTGGAGCGTGGTCGCGTTCACCTGCGCGATCGCGCTGTTCGCCGGGACGCTGGCCGGTCCCGCGCGGCCGTCGTGGACCTCCGGGGAACGAGGAACGTCAGCCCCGTCGAGGCGGTCTGTTCCACCGAGACCACAGGGCTCGGCGGACATGTCGTGACCGCGGGTCATCCGGCAGGCGCTGCTCGTCCGGTCGGTCCTGCCCGTCCGGCGGTATGTGCCGAGGCCGATTGGCGGCGGCGGGGGATTCCGGTCAGTGGTGGCGGCGGCGAAAGCCCGGCAGGAGTTGCTGGACGAGCGCGTCCGTCTCCGGTTCCGCCGCGCCGCCGCGCCGGGTCGACTGCGCCGACACGGTCCGGTACAGCTCGCCGGCGACGGCTTCGAGGGTCCGGCGGTCACCCCGGGCGGCCACGGTGCGCAGCAGGTCACGCCACAGCGTTTCCGCGGTCGGCGCGGCGCGCAGGCCGGTCCGGCACGCCGCCATCGCGGTGGCGGTGTCGCCGGCTTCCAGGGTCAGCATGGCGAGGCGGTGCGCGGCGTCGATGACGGCGGAGCGCATCGTGCTCTCGACGGGCGTCGACCGGGCCCACCCGTACCTGCCTTCGGGCAGGCCGGACCACAGCGGCCCGCTGACCAGGTTCAGCGCCGCCCGCAGGTCGGATTCGGGATCGCTCGCGTCGTCGGGCCGCGCCGCACGATGGGTGTAGGCGACGAAGAGCTCCCAGTCGCAGCGGACGTCCGTGCTGAGGACCCAGCGCCCGTCCGAGGTGGGCTGCAACCGGGGCCGCCCGCCGGCGTCGACGCCCAGCCAGGTGCGGGCCGCGATGAGCCCGGCCAGCACGCCGGTGCCTGATCCCCCCGGCGCCCGCGGATCGGGGACCGAGCCGAGGGGGAGGTCGAGCAGGTCGCTGACGTCCTCGGGGTACGCGCCGTCGCGGTGCAGCGCGAGGAAGACGACGATCTCGGTGAGCAGGTCGATCTGGTTCCGGTCGGGTCGGCCGGGGGCGTCGACCGACGGGGTGCCGAGCACGTGCACCTCGGCTTCGGTGGCGCCGGCCGGGTCCGGGTCCAGGCGGGGCAGGGTCTCGAGCGGGCCGTTCCCGTGGAGGGGCGCCGGCGGGGCGTCGGCCTCCTGGTGCGAAGCCGCCGGATAGCCCTGCTCTGACGAGTGGGGTTCCGGATACGACGGGTGAGAGCCGGGCGGATACGACTCCTGCGAGGACGGCGCCTGCGGGTACGGCTCGTACGGATGCGGCTGCGGCGAGTTCGGCGCCTGCGGGTACGGCTCGTACGGATGCGGCTGCGGCGAGTTCGGCGCCTGCGGGTACGGCTCGTACGAGTGCGGCTGCGGTGATCTCGGTGCCTGCGAGTGCGGCGACGGTGAGTTCGGATCCTGTGGACGGGACGGCGCCGGATAGGACTCCGCCGGATACGACCCCGGCGGGGCCAGGTATCCCGGGGGCGGCACCGGGGGGTGGAGCTGCGCCTGGTGCGGCTCCTGCGGATACGGCTGCGCCGGGTGCGTCGGCGGCTGGGCTTGATACGGTTCGCGCTCGTTGGGCGGGGGTGGCGGGTAGGGCCGGTCCCATCCGACGTCGCCGACGTCGCCGACGTCGGCGCTGGTGGCGCCGGTGGCGGCTGCCGGGACGCCTGGGTGCTCTTGCCATTGCTGCGTGGCGGGTTCGTCCCGGTGCGCGGGCTGCGGCTGGTCGGGGCTGTGCTGCTGTGCCTCGTCGTGCCCGTGCGCCGGCCGGACCAGCAGCGTGCGGGGGACTCGCGGCACGTCCGTCGGCTGTATGGCCGGTCGATCGGATTCGACCAGGTAGGGCGGGGGAGCGTCGGACGGCTGGTGCTGCCCCGCGCGGCCCGGCACGTCCGGCGTGGCGGCCTGCGGCCGGGAGCCCGGCGGCGCGTCGACTGGCGGCGGGGCGACCGTCGGCGGGGCGACTGGTGGGACTGGTGGGACTGGCGGCGGAGTGACCGTCGGCGGGGGGACCTGAGGCAGGCTGCTCGGGGGTAGCCCGGACGGCCCGTCGACCGGCATCCGGATGACGGAGGGCCCGGTCTGCGGGACGGGCAGCCAGGGCACGACTCCGGGGATCGAACCCGAGCCCCGGGGCGGACGGGTACCCTCCGGGCCGTCCGGGGCCGGAGGACGGTGCTCCTCGGGGTAGGGCGGCGGGTAGTGGCCCGCCGGCGCGGTCGGCTCCGGTGCGTGTCCGTCGGGCCCGTCCGCCGCGTACTCCGCCGAGTAGTCGTCCGCGTAGTCCGCCGGATGGCCGGCTGGACGGTCCGCCGGGTGGAGGGAACCGCCCGCGATCGGGTAGGGCCCGGTTCGGTAAGGGTCATCGTCCGCAGCCCCGGCTGGCGGGTAGCCGCCCGTGGCCTGGCCGCCCGGGCTGCCGTCCCACTCCTCGCTGTCGTACCGGTCCGTGCCGTCGGGCCAGCTCTCGCTGCCGTGCTGGTCCTCGCCGTCGTCCTGGTGTCCGCCGCCGTACCGGTCCTCGCTGTCGTCCCAGGCGTCGCTTCGCTCGGAGGGCCGGCTGGTGGGGACGGGAGCGTCCGCACCCGTGGTCAGCAGGCGCCGGCTGGCCCAGGACGGGCGCGGAGCCTCCGCCGGGCGCGCGCCGGTCGCGATGCGGAACATCGCCAGAACGGCGGAGTACTCCGCCGCGGCGAGGGTCTGGGCGTTGACCTCGACGCCGAGCACCCCGAGGGACATCCGCGCGTCGGGACCGACCGCGAACCGCCAGCGGGCGGCGGGGCTGTCGCCGACCATGAGCACGCCCACCGTCTCGTCGCGCCCACCGGAGAGTCGGGCCAGCCGTTCGGCGTGCTGCGGGGCGGGTGGCCCGGCCAGCACCAGGAGATCCGGCGCCCACAGCGACTGGATGTGGGCGGCCTGCCGCCCGCGCAGCGCGGCGCCCGGTTCGTTGCCCCATCCGGTGTCCCGCGGCCCGCGCGCCTCGAGCTCGTCGAGGACGTCGGAGAGGCTCGAGGACGTCCGAAGCCGCCCTGGCGCGATCGGGCTGGGGTCGTCCGCGAAGCCCACAAGACAGACCCGCAGGTCGTCGGACCACATGTTGGTGGCGAGTTCCACCGCGACGGAGATGGCCACCTCGCTGGCGACGGCCGGGTCGCCGACGAGGCTGATCATCCCGGGTGCGCCCTCGAGGTCGACGAGGATGCGGCAGCCGGTGGCATCCCGGCCGAGGGTGACCAGCGCCGGGTAGGGCGCCGGGACGTCCGCCGACAGGCTGGCGCTCGCGTCGAAGGGCAGCCCGTCGGGTGCCTCGGGGTTGCGTTCGATCCGCCAGGAGCCTGGGTTGTTGCCCTGCTGCCAGGGGGCGGGGGGCGGTTCCGGCACAGCCGGCGCCATGTGCAGGACGAGCGCGGCGTCGGTGAGGATCGCGGCGTACACCGGCGGCAGGGGACGGCCCCGCGAGGTCAGCCCGGCGGACATCAGCCGCAGGGACCGGTCGACGAAACGGGCCGAGGGCAGGTCGGCGGCGAGCCGCAGGGCGTGTTCGACCTCGGCGGAGAACGGGTCCGCGCCGGCGCCGCCCGGCCGGCGCCGGGTCAGCGCGGTGAGCACGCCCGCCGCGAGCAGGGCCGCGCCGGTGATGCCGCGCCCGCTTCCCAGCCGCCCGGGCCCCATCCCGCCGGGCGTGCCCGTCTCGCCGCCCCACGCGGAACGCTCGCCGGAGTTCCCGATACCCGGCCCGTAGGGCGACGGCTCCTGGCCCGCCTCCGGCCCGTCGGACCAGCCGCCCGCACCGCTGCGCAGCGGCCCGGTGGATGCCGGCCCGCCACCGATGTCGTCGCCTCCCGGGGCACCGTCGGTGCCGCCGCGACCGTCCGCGGAGCCCTGGGCGGCGAAGCGGGCGTGGACCTCCTCGACCCAGGAGGCTTCGCGGTGCGGGACCCGCAGGGTCCGTACCTCCTCGCCCTCGGCGTCCGGGGGAAGCATGAGCACCCATCCCGGGGCGATGAGGGAGGGCTTGGTGAGGGTCTGGCCGTCGGGCTGCGCGCGGCCCTCGTTGAGCGCGAAGATCTCGTGGTAGCGCAGGCTGTTGCCGAGGAGCCGCCGGGCGATCGCCCACAGCGTGTCGTACTGGCGCCCGTCAGGCGGGCGGACCTCGCAGAACTTGACGTCCATGCCGTCCGGGAAGAGGTCCGCCGGGGCCTCCTCGCCGGCGGTCAGCGCCCGTGGCGCGGCTTCCCGTTCATCCCACCGGTAGCCCCCGGAGCGGTCGGTCGCGGGACCGGAGCCTCCCGAGGCGCCGCCCTGGTCCGACCTGTCGCCGGCGGCCGGACCAGCATTGGTGCCGGTGGCCTGACCTGCGGTGCCGTGGGTGGCCGGAACGGTGTTGGCGCCGGCGGTTCGGCCCGGAACGCCTGACGGGGCACCGGCCGGGACGCCCCGGCCCGCCCCGCCACGCGCCTCGGCCCCGCCACCGCCGGTGCCGGCCGGCAGAAGGCCGCCGGCTGCCGAGCGGGTTCCAGGGCTGGTACCGGGCACCGGCGGCGCGGCCCCGCCCGGCCCGGCGGGGATCGGCTGCTGCCCGGTGAGCCCGCGGGCCAGCCGTGAGATCGCGGCCGGATCCGACCGGCGTAGCGGCCCCGTCGGGGCGGCCCGCTCGGTGCGGGTCGCCCGGTCGGTGCGGGACCCGCGTTCGGCCCGGGCCCCAGCGCTCCCGGCACGGGTAGCCGGCTCGGAACCACCGTGTGGTGTGGCTTCATCACTCCCGGCGGCGCCGGTGTCCGCCGGGCCGTTCGCCGGCCGTGTGGACGGTCGACCGCCTCGGCTGCCGGCGCCCGCGCGGCTGCCGGCGGTCGCCCGTCCACCGGTGCCTGCCCGCCCAGCCGCGCTCGCCTGCGCACCTGTGCTCGTCCGCCCGCCGGGGTTCGTGCGCCCGCCGGTGTTCGTCCGGCTGGTGCCGCCGGCCCGGTAGCCACCGCGTGCCGGGCCGCCGGACCCACCGCGAGCCGGGGCATGGGCGGGGTGCCGCGCGCCCGAGCGGCCCGTCGAGTTGTTCCGGGGCGAGGTGAGCCGCAGTGTGTCGTCGACGAGGCGCCGTGCCAGCGCCTGGCTGCCACCGCCGAACGGGATCCGCGGGGCGAGCCCCGTCTGCCGCCGCTCGGCGCGCCATTCGGCGATGACGCACACCATGAAGTGGATCCAGACCAGCCAGGCGGCCAGGACCATCAGACGCAGCACCTTGCCCGCGCCGAACTCGCCGGTGAACGCGCCCTCGTCGCCCACCGCCGCGGCGACCGGTGTGCCGGTGAGGACGAGCAGGAGAACGGGAACACCCACGCCGAGCCCCAGCAGGAGCGCGGCGCCGGAGCCGCCGCGCCGGCGCTCCCCGTTGCCTGCGGTCGGTCGTGAATTGCCCGCCTGGATCACAATGTGACAGTTCACCACGTCTGGGCTCACTACAGGTCATATTCCGGCCGAGCGGCCGTAGCGTTCACACAAAGGACACGTGGCTTGCTGACTGTAACGAGTCGTCGGAGGTGCCATCGCCTCCGCGCGTCCCTGCGCCCATGGGCGATGCCGGCTGCCTCCGCGCCCGGGCGCCCTCCCGCGCCTCACGTCCCGCACTCCCTTGTCTTGCCTGGGACGTCCGACTTGTCATGGTTCGGGGTGATCGTGCATACCTTTGCCAATTGGGGAGTTTGAAGCACGGGCGTGAGCGTGACGTGTTGGAGTTCCAACACAGATGGCAGTGTTCTGAGGTCACATCCGAGCAGAGGACGACCTGGGTGCAGGGGCATACGAAGGCGCAGCGGTGGAAACCCGATCGCTTCACCATCACGGTGCCGGACAACTGGTTCGCGTTGGACACACAGGCCGCGCGCAGTTCGGTGGCGATCTCCCGGATGGCCGCCGCACGGGTACGAGATCATCCGCGGCTCGCGGGGCAGGGCTCGTCTGTCGCCCGCATCCTTCGCGAGGCCGCCGCGTACGCGGACAGGCGTGGCGCCGTCTACTGCGCGGTCATGATCGAGGAAGTCCGGGGGGCCGGCCTCTCCGCGTGTCTCACGGTGTGCCTGCACTCCGCCCAGGACGAGCCTGACCTCCGGCGATCGTCACGGCACGGACGCGACCTCGGCCGTCCGGCGCGTGACCTGCTGCGGCATGGGCGCGCGGTGCCCTACCTGCCGTCCCGGCGCTGGTGGCGGCGGGTCGGATTCGTCGACCTTCCCGCCGCCGGCCGCGCTGTGCGGACCTGCGCGTTCGAGCAGCAGCGACCGATGGACGGCGGGCCGGCGGCCATCCGCCTCGTGATGCGGACGACGGTGCCCATCCCCGGGCTCGACCGGGTCGCCGTGATCTCCTGCGCGAGCCCGAACACCGGCCTGGCTCCGGCGCTGCACGGCCTGTTCGAGGAGGTGACCGCGACCTTCAGGTTCATCCATGACCCGCAGCTGCCCGAACTCGAACTCTGAGGCCGGCCGCGACCACCAGCCCGCCGCCACCGTCCGGCCGTGACGGGAAATCGGAGCAGGCCGAGCGCCGAGGATCACCCGTGCTCGGCCGGATCCTGTCAACGCGCGTAGTACTCGACGACAAGTTGTTCGTCACAGACGACCGGGATCTCCGGCCGGGTCGGCCGCCGGCTGAGCACGGCCACCAGCGCGGTGCGGTCGACGTCGAGGTAGGCGGGCGGTGCCGTCCCCGCCGGCTGGGTCTCCGCGACGATTCGGAACGGCGCCATGGGACGGCTGCGCCCCGCGATCGTGACCACGTCACCTGGCTGGACGCGGTACCCGGGGCGGTCCACCCGGCTGCCGTTCACCTGGACGTGGCGGTGGCTGACGAACTGGCGGGCCTGGTAGATCGTCTTGGCGAAGCCGGCGCGCAGGACCACCGCGTCCAGGCGGGTCTCGAGATCCTCGATCAGCAGGTGGCCTGTTCGGCCGGCCCCCCGGTCGGCCTCGTCGAACGCGCGCCGGAGCTGCTTCTCGCTGATGTGGTACTGGAAGCGCAACCGCTGCTTCTCCCGCAGGCGCTCCTTGTAGGGCGACATGGTCTTGCGGCCGCGGCCGTGCGGGCCGGGCGGGTAGGGCCGGTTCTCGAAGTACCTGGCCGCCTTGTCGGTCAGCGGCAGGCCGATGCTCCGGCTCAGCTTGGCCACGGGCTTGTGGCGCACGGGCCTCCTCCTTTAGGTTAGGTAACCTTAAATAAAGCGAACCTAACCATAGTGGACGCTGGAGGAGTACGTGGTGGACGGCATGATCGATCAGCACGACGCGGGGCACCCGTCGATCAGCACGCGCACCGCACCCACCGAGGCGGTGCACGTGCTGGCCGCGCGTGAGCTGGTCCACGATGCCGCCTACGGCAGCCTGGTCATGTGGGGTGGATGGGTCGTGCACGGCCTCCGCTTCGCGACCGTCGCCGCCCCCACTGCAGCCGGCCCTGCTTCCGCCGGTCCCACTGCGACCGGTCCCACTCCGGCCGGCCCCGAGGCGACGGGACCCGCCGACGCCGTTCCGACCGGCTCCGAGTCGCTGGATCTGTTCGGAGCCGGTGGCGCGCCCGCCCGCATCGTGCTGCTGGCGCCGGCATCGGTGGGACGTGTCCTGGGGGATCAGGACCAGGCCTGCCGGTTCCAGATGTGCGGACCGGTGCGTTCGGACGGCTGCGACTGGGTGTCCGTCGTCTTCGGCGGATGGGTCGCGCCGGTAGCCGGGCGATCCGTCCCCGACCTGGCGTTGCACCTCGCCGATCGGCATCCGACCGGGGACCTGTTCGAGCTCGGCGGCTCCTGGGTGCTGCTGGACATCGAGCTCGCCGAGGCCACGATCCGGACCCGCGGCGGATGCGTGCAACTGGACACCGACGACGCCGTCAACCTGCTCGCGGAGCCCTCGGGCGCCGGTCTCTGACGACCCCGCTCGGCAGCGCCCACCCAGCCAGGGTGGCGCCCGGTGACGACCTCGTCAGCCGGCCGCCTGGATGTCGGTCTGGATCTCGGCGAGGCGGATGCGCAACCGGTCGAGCTGGGTGTGCAGGTCGGTCAGGGTGCGTTCGTACGTCGGCCAGATCGACGTGCGGAACTCGGTGGCGGTGCGACCGTCCCAGTTCTCCGGCTCCAGGAGGACCCGGGCGGTGGCGCGCAGGTTGTCGAAGTGGGCCAGCATCGGGCCGTTGATGATGCCGGCGAGATCGTCGACGGCGGTCGACGCCTGTGGCGTCGCCCGGACGGTGACGCCTGAGGTTGTCGTCATCAGATGCTCCTGGGGCAGAGGGGCGTGTCGGGCTCTTCGGGTCGCGCCTGGGAGTGCTGGTCGGGGCGGTCAGCTACCGGCCAGCGCGGTCCGCTGGTTGATCTCGGTCACGGTGCGGGCGAGGTCGGCGAGGTTCGTCTGCAGTGCGGACAGGGTGTTCTGCACCTCGGGCCAGATCTGCGTGCGGAACAGCTGCGCCTTCGGGCCCTCCCAGTTCGTCGGGTCGGCCAGGGTGTTGCCGCGGGCGACGAGGCTCGCCGTCGTTGTCTGGAGATCCGTGAGCCGCTGGGTCATCTGGCCGGCCGCGTGCTGAGCCGCGGGGGTGGTGACAGTGCGCATGGGTGGTCCGTCCGTCCGGGGTCATGGGGTCGGATGCACAGGCAGTAGGTTGCTGTCCGGGAGATGGTCCTGATGTGCTCCGATCGACAGCGTGATGTTACCTTTGGTGTCGGACTGATGCATCAACTCCGATTTTCTGGGTGCGGTGGCGGTCGCGCCGCTTCTGCTGGTGATGGTTCGACTACCTGGACGGGTGTGATCGTGCCGCGGCGGACCAGGAGCCCCCGCCCGGGCGGCCCCGGCCCGCAGACGGTTCGCGGCAGCCGGACGCCGAGCAGGTCGCCGTCGGCGGGGCCGCCGGGAGAAAGCAGCAGACCACTTCTCGAGCGGCGGACATCGACCAGAAAGCCGCGGAACTGGCCGGCGAGATCCTCGGTGGTGCCGGCGGCCACCAGCCCGCCGCCGTGTCCTCCGCGCAGGAAGGCGGCGAGCTCGTCGCCGAGTGGCGTGGGCGAGACAAGCTCCGCGTCGTCGACCAGTACGACCGTCTGACCGGGGCCACCGAGCCGCCGGAGGGCCTCCTCCAGCGCCATGCCCTCCACCAGCTGGACCACCGCGGGGCCGATGAGGCCACGCAGCGGAGACAGACGCGGGCAGACGACCGCGAGCCGTGATCCCACGCCGAGCAGGCCGCGCCCGATACTCATCAGCGTCGAGCTGCGCCCCGACCGGGACGGGCCGGCCACGACGAACCCGGGGCCGTCGAAGTCGAGGTCGATGCCGACGGGTGCCAGCTCGTCGCCTCCGACGCCCAGGATGACCGGGACTCGCCGGCCCGGCCCCGCCGTGGCGCCCGGCTCCGGTCCGGTCGGGTGCAGCTCCGCGATCTCTCGCGCGCTGATCCGCGAGGGCAGAACGTCCACCCGGAACGGGCGCGGAACCGGCGGGCGCGGGGCCCGACCTGGCCCGGGGCCTGCGTGCGGTCGCGGGAACGGGCTGGCGGAGGAAACCGGGGCACCCTTCGCGACGGCGCTCGGCTCCCGGCGGCCGCCGGGAGCCGCCATCCGGCGCAGCATGCCCGCCTGCGCGGACCCGGCGGGGTCGTTGGTCAACAGGGCGACCTGCAGCTCGACGGGGCCGGCGGCGTCGCGCCACACGGGTGCCACGCGGCCGGCCGGCCCTCCGATCAGAAAGCCGCGACCGGGTGGCAGGGCGTCGGGGATCCGGGACGCCGCCAGGCCCGCCAGGCCGTAGTCGGCGCGTTCCGCCATCCGCAGCACCAGCCGTTGCTCCATGGTGGACGGCAGCCGGCCGGTGAGACCGCGGCGGTCGGTCGTGACCAGGATCCGCAGGCCGACAGCGGGGCCGTCCCGCGCGAGCGCCAGCAGGCGGTCGACCGCCGCCGCCCCGTCGAAGCTCTCGAAGGAGGCCAGGAATCCCTCGTACCCGTCGAGCAGAAGGACCAGGTAGGGCAGCCGCCCTGGCCGTGCGCCGCCCGCACCGCCCGGGCGGTGCGGGCGGCGCGGGCGGAACTCCTCGTGCTCCGCGCGGCGGTAGGTCTCGTCCGCCGCACGGGGCGAGGTCTCGTCCCCCGTGCGGTGGCGCTGGATGGTGCGAGCCCCGGCGGCGAGCCTGGCTTCGGCCAGATCGGCGAAGCCGCCGGCAGCGAGAACCTCCTGCCGCCAGGTGACCTCGTCCGCCAGCCGGGCGAGCAGGCGGTGGACCCGTTCGGTCTCGCCGACGCCGACGACGGCTCCGGTGTGGGGGAGAGCGGTCAGCGGCGCGAGGCTGTTGTTCCCGCAGTCCAGCCCGTACACGTGGACGTCGGCGGGGGACACCGCCCTGGCGAGCGATCCGGCGAAGGTCCGCAGCACCGTGGAACGGCCGGAACGCGGGGACCCGAGGATCATCAGGTGGGACCCGTGCTCGAGGTCGATCGCGAAGACGGGCTGGGCCTGGGCCAGGCACAGGTCGGCGAGTGCGAGCGGGACGGGAGGCAGCCCTGGCCCACCCGGGCCCGAGCCCGGCGAGCCGTCCGTGGGGAGATCGTCGATCGTGATCCGGACGGGCAGCGGGGGCAGCCACGGCCGCCGCGGCCCCGGGACACGGCAGATCCGGGACGCCTCCCGCAGCGCCCGGGCCAGCGCGCGCAGATCCGTCGGTTCCTCGCTGTCGCGCTCCGCGATCTCGGCCTCGTGGCCAGGCCCCGCCGCGATGCTCTCGGCGCGGGCGACGGTGTCCGCGAGATCGGCCGGTGGCGGCCAGGGCGACTCGATCACGATCGGCGCCGCGGCCGGTGCCTCGGCGCGGCGCGGGGACCCACCGATCCGGCCGGTCTGAAAGGTCAGCGGGGAGCCCTGGCCGACCCGCACGATGGCCTGGCCCGGCGACGACCCGGGGATGAGCGCGGCGTCCGGCAGGCCCAGCACGTCGATGCTCTCCGCCTGGTCGGTGACCCGCAGCGCCACCCGCAGGTTGGTGTTGGCCATGATCTCCGGCGAGACGACGCCCGCCGGCCGCTGGGTGGCGAGCACCAGGTGGATCCCCAGCGACCGGCCCCGCCCGGCGAGCCCGACGAGCCCGGAGACGAACTCCGGCAGCTCGCGGACGAGGGCGGCGAACTCGTCGATGACCACGACGAGGCGCGGCAGCGGTTGCCGCGCCGGGTGGGAGGGCCGCGGCGCCCGGCTGTAGTCGTCGATGTCCTTGCACCCGGCATCGGCGAGCAGCGCCTCGCGGCGGCGCAGCTCGGCGGCGAGGGAGTCGAGGGCACGCCGCACCAGGTGCGGATCGAGGTCGGTCACCAGACCGACGGTGTGCGGGAGGTGGGCGCAGTCGCCGAACGCGCTGCCACCCTTGTAGTCGACGAGGACGAAGGTCATCTCATCCGGCCGGTTGCGGACGGCCAGCGAGGCCACCAGCGACTGCAGGAACTCCGATTTGCCGGATCCGGTCGTGCCGGCGACCAGGGCGTGCGGCCCGTCGCGGCTCAGGTCGAGGCTGACCGGCCCGGCGGGGCACACCCCGATGGGGACCGGCCCCGGGGCCCTCTCCGTGATCCAGCGCGGGGCGAGCGCACGGGCGGTCGGCGGGTCGAGGTCGAGCAGCTCCAGCAGTCTGGTCTCCGCGCGTGCGGAGGCCGGTCCGCGTTCGCGCGGGCCGGGGTCGCGAACCGGTGCCAGCGCGCGTGCCAGCTGTTCGCACCAGGCCGCGGCCGCGGGACCGGAGATCTCCGCGCCCAGGCCGGCGCTCGTGCCCGGGCCGCCTGTCGGCTCGCCGGCAGGGTGCGGATCGCCGCCCCCGGCGGGCTCGCCGGCGACCAGGTCGGGGCAGACATGGTCGACGCCCTCGGCCCCCTGCCGCCGGACCCGAATCCCGCCCGGCACCTGTTCGACGACCGTGTGGCATTCGGGCGGCAACAGCCGCGGATCACGTTCGAGGCACACGACGTAGACGCCGACGAGGGGCCCGGAGCGCAGCACCGGGATCAGTGCGGCCCGCATCGACGCCGCGCCCTCGACGACGACCAGCACCGCGGGATCGCGCGGCACCTGCGCGGCACCGCCGCCTCCGGCGCGGGCCAGCCGGGCGTCGATCATGCTGGCGAGCTCGTCGACGCGCCGCGCCCGGCCTGGCCCGTCCGCCCCGACGAGGATCGCTCCCGGAGGCCCGTCGGGCTGGCGGCAGTGCGGCAGCCACCGCGCCCACTCCCAGCTCGCCGGGGACGCGGTCCCGACGACGAGGTGGACGGCGAGATCCCGTGGGCTGTGGTGCACCGCGGCCTGCGCCGTCAACCAGGACCCGACCACCCCGGCGAAGTCCCCCGCCCCGACCACCCCGAGGACCCCGGTCTCGGGCAGCGGCACCGTCACCGGGACGTCCCGCAGCTGCCACCGGGTCTGTCGGCGGTGATCCGGCGCGGCGGGGTCGTCGAGGACGACGCCGCCCGGCAGGTCGCCCGTGCCGACGCGCAGGTGGAGGAAGTCAGGGTCTTCGGGACGGCGCTCCCAGAGACCACGCCGCGGGCCCAGCGCGCGGAGCAGTGTCGCCGCCGGGTCCGGATGGGCGCGGCGGAGGGCAGCGGCCTCGCGGTCGAGCGCGGCGGTGGCGTCCCGGTCGATCTCGGCCCGGATCCGCTGGTACTCCGCCAGCTCACGCCGGTGCTCCCGCGCTGCCTGGCGCCGGGCCGCCAGGTAGGAGCCGACCAGGGAGAGCGGCGCCAGCGCCGCGAAAAGAAGCAGGTAGTAGGCGTGGAGGAGTACCGCCATCCCGGTCGCGGCCGCGGCGGGGAGGAGCGTTGCCAACACCGGGGGCGGTGCGGGCCGCGGCGGAACCGGCGGCGTGGGGAGGCGGTACCGGGAACCGCCCGGGGCACGCAGCATCCGCGGCTCGCGGCTGATCTCCAGGTACGGCCCGGCCGGAGCCGGCTGGAGCAGGGCGTCCGGCTCGTCGGGCACCGTCAGCAGCAGCCGCGCCCCGCCGACGCGCAGGGTGACCCGCGGCCCGGCACCGCCGCGTTCACCGGCCGGGAAGGAGACGGGGCCGTCGCGGCGGCACCCGTCGATCCACACCGTCGCCCCCGAACGGGGGGTGATCGTGCAGGAGCCGTCGACGTCGACCCGCAGGGACAACGCGCGCCGCGGCGTGGAACGGCCGCGCAGCACGACGCCGCCGGCAGGGTCCGACCCCAGGCCGTATTCGCCGGCCAGGAGCCGGTGCACCATGCCGGCGCCGGGACCACCGGTGACCCGGAGCTCGACAAGCCCCACCGGCTCGTTGCGCCCGGCTCCGAGCGGCGCTCCGAGCAGCGCGCCGAGCGGCGCGCCGAGGGGTGCTCCGAGCGGCGCGCCGAGCCTGAGAACGGAGCCGTCGCGCAGGGGCGAGGCGTCCAGCCGCAGGCCGGGGTCGACCTCCGCGCCATCGACGTGGATCGCCGCCGGGGGCTCGCGGGCGCCCTGCACCGCTCCGGGCGATCGCCCCCGCCCCCGACCTCCCGGCCGCCGCTCGGATCCGTGCGCGTGCTCCGCCAGCGCGGCCGCGATCGCGCCCAGCGGCGTTGCCCCGTCGGCGCGGAGCAGTACCGTCCGCCTGGTGGCCCGCCGACTGTCGGCAGGCACCAGGCAGGCGCGGGCAGGCGCCCGAGGGGACGTGTCCGCGACGCCCGCGACATCGATGGTGATCCACATGGCGGGCACGATACAAGCCGAAGTCGACAGTGTGCTCTCTGTAACTTCTTACGAAGAGTCGCCTGATTTCGAGCGATTCTGGCGGCGGCTGCGGCCGCGACGGGTCTCGCGGGCCCGGGAGCGCGCCTTCACGATCTCCTCGCCGGCCATTCTCACCAGCGCATCGCCGTCCAGCGGCCGGTGAACCGGGGCCGGTGGGGTGCCGAGGCCCGCGGCGTGGTCGGCGCCGAGCGGCGCGACCTCGCCATGGCCCGATCGGAGCCCCCCACCGAACGCGATCCCGACGCTGGCCGTGACCCGGACCCGGTGGTCGTCCACGACCAGTGGATCGACGAGGCAGGAGGTCAGCCGGTCGGCCAGTGCCACCGCCGCGTGGCCGGTCACCTCGGTCGTCACGACGACGAACTCGTCCCCGCCCCAGCGGCCCAGCACCGCGCCGGGCCCGAGCACCTCGGCGAACCGGAGCGCGACCGCGCGCAGCGTCCCGTCGCCGACCGTGTAGCCGAACCGCTGGTTGACGCGCCCGAAGGCGTCGAGATCGAGGAAAAGGACCGCAACTCCGGTGCCCTCGGCCGTGCCCCCGGTGCCCTCGGCCTCCACCCCCGCGGCCCCGGCCCCGGGAAGGGTCGCTTCGGCTTCATTTCCCTCGACCCCCGCGGTGCGGTCGGCTGTCGGCGGCTCCGCCGGGTCTGGCCGACCGGTCCGAACGGGTACCGTCCACGCCTCGAAACCGGCGACGCCCGCCCGTTCGGATGACGTTCGCCGGCCGCTGTTCCTGGTTACCCCGGGGGGTGCCATCTGGCCGGAACCGACGGTCGGCGGCGCGGCCAGCGCCTCGGCGATCAGATCACGGAGAGCCGAGCGGTTCGGGAGCCCCGTGACCGGGTCGTGAGTCGCCCGGTGGCGCAGCACGGCCTCCCGGTCATGGCGATCGGTGACGTCGTCCACCACGACGACCAGCCCGTCGCCGCGGCTGAGCGCCCTGATCCGGACGTCCAGCCAGCGCTCGCCGCGCGGGGTGGCCAGCGGGATCTCGACGCGGACCTGGTCGCGGCGGTTGTCCAGCATCCGGCGGGTCAGCCCGGCCAGTGTCCGCAGCGGTTCCGTGCTCCGCCCGGCTGCCTCGCAGGCGGCCAGCCAGCTCGCCCCGGGGCGGACGGGGACGACCGCCAGCCCGGCCGCGGCGCTGCGCCGCCACGCGTCGTTGAGCCGCACCACCATTCCATCTGGTCCCAGTACGGCGATGCGTGACGGTAACGAGTCGAGGACCGCGGCGGCCACGTCGTCGGTGATCACCGATTCTGATTCCCCTCTCGGGACGTCGAAGCCGCGGCTGCGCCAGGTTCTCCATTTCCTCCGGCAGCCGCGCGCGGGATCACCGCCGACGGCCCGACCGATATCCGTGATCCTTGACGCCGGACTGTCGCCCCGTCCGGAAAAGGGTCTGGTGGAGTGCGACCGATGCTTTTCGGTAGTGTTCCGGGCGTCGAATTCTTGTGTCGGACTGTAAAGAAGTCGACGAATATCCCCAGCTATCCGGGTCTGCCCGGCATCTGGAACCGCGCGGCATCCTGGGCTGCCCGGCATCTGGAGCAGCCCAGGTATCGCGCACTGGAAGTCCCGGGCCGCAAACCTCTCAGCTGGCGGAACGGGTGTGAGGTCAGCGCCGCCCGCCGTCGCCGGCGAACTGCTCGGGGACCCATTCAGGCGCCCGCTTCTCCATGAACGCGCGCATGCCCTCACGTGGCTCGGGCGACTGCTGCATCGCCCAGAACATGGTCTGGTAGTCGATGAGCCCATAGCGCTCGTTCAGCATGCGCTTGACATGCATGCGGGCCGCCGGGGCGGTCTGCAGAATCTCCCCGGCGGCCTGGACGGCGGCCTCGCGGAGCTGGTCGTGCGGCACGACCCGGCTGATCACACCCAGCCGCTGGGCCTCGGCGGCGTCGAAGCGGCGCGCCGACAACAGCAGGTCACGGGCCACCGCGATGCCGACGTGGGCGGGCAGGACGGCCGCATAGGTGGCGTCGGGGATCCCCCGCAGCAGCTCGGGGACCCGGAACGTCGCCTGGTCGCTGGCGACCGCGATGTCCGCCATCATGGCGATCAGCAGGCCACCGGCCTGGCAGATGCCGTTGACGGCGGCCACCACCGGCGCCCGGCTGTCCCGGATGGTGAGGAACGGCAGGACGTCCTCGCCGCGCAGGTCGGGCGGCAGGTTGTCGCCGGGCTCGGACCTGCTGCCGAGGTCGCCGCCGGGGGCGAACACGTCACCGGTGCCGGTGATGATCAGTGCGGCCAGGTCGGGCGAGGTGTTGACCAGCTGTACGGCCCGCTTGATGCCGAAGTACATCGCCGGTGTCAGGGCGTTCCGGGCGGCCGGCCGGTCGATCACACACCAGCCGATGGCTCCGTCGCGCTCGAAACGCAGGCCCGCCGCTCCCAGGTCATCGGTCATGCTGCTCCTCCCTCGTGCCGCCGCTCGCGATGATGGCATGCCAGGGCGTCGCCCGGCGGTGCGATCACACGGCGGCGGCGATCCGGCGCCACTGTTCGCGGGGAAGGACCCGCGCGTCTTCGGTGAGCACCTGGAGGGCGACGTGGTCGGCGCCCGCGGCGCGGTGCTCGTTGACCCTGCGCATGATCGCCTCCTCGTCGCCCCAGGCCACCACCGCGTCGAACAGCCGGTCGCTGACGGACGCCAGATCCTCGGCCGAGAAGCCCAGTCGGAGCAGGTTGTTCGCGTAGTTCGGGTGCGTGAGGTATCTGCGCAGCCAGTCGGCCCCGATCGAGCGGGCCTCTTCCCTCGTCCCGCAGAGGATCACTGTCTGTTCCGGCAGCACGAGCGGGCCGGCGCCGAGCACCTCACGGGCGCGGCGGGTGTGCTCCGGGGTGACCAGGTACGGGTGGATGCCGCGGGCCCGGTTCGCGGCGAGCGCGAGCATCTTCGGGCCGAGCGCGGCCAGCACCCGACCGGTCGACGGCACGGATGGCCGCGCGGCGTCGAGCGCGTCGAGGAAGCCACCCATCGCGGCCAGTGGCCGCTGGTAGCGGCCTGGTTCGCCGGCGTCGACCACGTCGGCGTGACTGACCCCGATGCCCAGCAGGAACCGGTCGCCGTGCTCCGCGGTGAGCGACGCGGTCCGGGCCGCGGTCTCCTCCGGGCTGTGCATCCACAGGTTGAGCACGCCGGTCGCGATGACGGTGCGCCGGGTCGCCGCGAGCAGCCGTCCGGCGGTGTCGAAGGCCGGGCCGCCGGCGTCGGGGAACCAGAGCGCGGCGAATCCCAGGTCGTCGAGCTCCGCGGCGGCGTCGGCCGCCTCGGCCGGATCCCCGAACCGCAGGTGCAGGCTCCAGATCCCGACCCCGCTGAGCTCCATGTCGTCCTTTCGCCGCCGTTCCGCTGGCTTTGGGCACTCTACGCCCGATGCTGCACTGGGTGCCAGCATCGATATCGGAGGGCATCTGTGGCGCTGGGTCCGGCGCGGCTGCGGCTGCGGCTGGCGTAGGGGTGCGACCCGTCCGCGCCGGAGCCGTCCCGCGAACGGATCCAGCCGGCCGTGACAAAGACACAGGTCAAGGCCTACCACGCAGCCGTGCCGCCAGGGACCGCCGCTGAGCGGGAGCGGCATGGCTATCGAGTCGAAGCGGCTGCGGAGCCGACGAAAAATAGGTGAAGATATAACCCGTGGTGACTGACCCGGCGAGTGGCCATCTCGGCCGCCGCCTCGACCACGTCCCACGACCGCGCGTGCGCCGAGGTGCGGCGCCGGTGACCGGGCCGGCAGACGGGCCCGGTAGGCGAGGTCGGTAGCCAGGTCGTCGGACAGACGCCGCTCCAGCCGCACATTCCCAACCATGATCTTGCCGGATTTCGTTGATCATGAACATCGATGAAGGGGCCGAAGATGATTCACCGCGCGCGATTACTCGTCACCGCTCTCGTCTGCTGTACGGGTCTGCTGCTGGGGGCCTGCGGGGGAGGAGGTGGCGATACCGGTACGTCCGCGTCGGGGGCCACGGGTGAGCCTGTGGCGGGTGGCGAAGCGCGGATCCTGCTGCTGAGCGAGCCGCGCACGATGGACCCGGCGGTCATCGGCAACGTCTACGCCAGCGGAGCCCTCATCGGGAACGCCCTGTACGGAACACTGATGACCGACGACGAGGCGGGTGAGATCCACTACTCGATGGCCGAGTCGTTCGAGTCCGCCGACAACGGCAAGACGTTCGAGCTGAAGCTGCGGCCGGGGCTGGTGTTCTCGGACGGTACCCCGCTGAATGCGGATGCCGTGAAGTTCAACTGGGACCGGACCAAGGAACCGGCCACCGGCTCCGCCAGCCGGGCGGATGCGGCGATGATCGCCTCGTCCGAGGTAGTTGACGACGTCACGCTGCGGGTCACCCTGGTCACCCCCGTTCCGAAGTACTCCGAGGCCATCGTCACCTCGACGCTGAACTGGATCGCCTCGCCGGCGGCCCTGCGGAAGGGCGGGCCGGCCTTCGACAAGAACCCGATCGGCGCCGGGCCGTTCACCCTGCAGAACTGGGCCCGCCAGGACAACATGCGGCTGGTCAAGAACCCCCGCTACTGGGACGCGCCCAGGCCGTACCTCGACTCCCTCGTCCTGCGCCCGGCACAGGACAGCAACCAGCGCTACAACACGCTGCTCACCGGTGGTGCCGACCTGGCGGTCGACTCGAGCTGGATCAACCTCGGCAAGGCTGACGAGGCGGGGCTGGCGGTCGACTTCCTGCCGGCCAGCGGCGGCATCGTCGCCGCGCTGAACACGCGCCGGGCGCCGTTCGACGACGTGCGCGCACGTCAGGCGGTCGCGAAGGCGCTGGACATGGACGCGCTGAACCTCGCCGTCTGGAACGGCAGCGCGCGGATGGCCACCACGCTGTTCACCGACTCATCACCGTTCTACTCGCCCACGCCGTTGCAGAAGACGGACAAGGCGACCGCCCAGAAGCTCTTCGACGAGCTCGCCGCCGAGGGCAAGCCGGTCTCCTTCTCGTTCACCACCACTCCGGCGTCGGAGAACCGGAAGATGGCCGAGAACATCCAGGCCCAGCTGAGCGCGTTCAAGAACGTCAAGTTCCAGGTCCGGGTCATAGAGGTCGCCGAGTTCTCGGCGCTGCGCACGTCGCACGACTACGACGCGGTCCTCACGTCCTCGATGTTCCTGGACCCCGACCCCCGCCTGCCGACGACCCTCCTCGGGGGCTCGCCGGCGAACCTGTCCATGCTCGACGATCCTCAGCTGAACGAGAGCCTGCTGGCGGGACGGACCGCGACCACCGTGGAGGAGCGGAAGAAGGCCTATGACCGCGTGCAGGCCCGGCTGACGGAGGTGGTCCCGATGATCTTCTTCGCGCGCGGGCCGCTCGGCGCCATCTCGGCCAGGAACGTCGGCGGTGTCACGCAGTACGGCCTCGGATCGCTGCTGCCGGAGAAGCTGTGGATCCAGTCATGACGGCCTGACAACGGCACAACGTACACCGCCTGACGGCCGTCACCTGGCGCGCGTCGATCATCGTCGGCGCGCGCCAGGGCGGCCTCGGGCAGCGGTGCCGGGTGGACGTCGTCCTCGCCGGGCACGGGCTCCACCCGGTCACCCACGCGCAGGGTGCCGCCGCGCACGATTATCTCCGGGTCGTCGGGCGCGACTTCGGGCGTACCTTCCAATCCCGGCTCGAGGACTATCCGAACCGGGGAGTCGCCGAGCGTTATCTGTTCGGCAGGGCAACGCTCCCACTTGAGGGACGACCGGGATTCGCGGCGGATCTGCGGGCCTACGAGCGGGGCCCCTCCGCCGCCGCGGCGCACGAACCGGCGGCATCCTGGGCGGTCTGGTACCGGCGGCAAGTGCGGATGCCCGCCCCGATGCTCGGTGTGCTGTACCTGGCGTGCGGTCAGAAGAGGGTCAGGGGCTCGGCTGGTATCGGCTGCGGCAGGGGATCGAGCCCGGGCACGCGGGCCCGGACCTCGTCGTGGAAACGGCGGGCGAGCAGCGGAGCGTCGACGTTGTCCGGGGTGTGGATGAAGACGGTGGGTGATCGTCCCTCGCGCAGCCACGTGACGGTGGTGTCGACCCAGTGCCGCCAGCCCTCGACCGTCCGGGCGGAGTCGTCGCGGCCGAGGTAGCGGACGATCGGCTGGTCGGTCAGCGCGAGTGACCGGAGCGGCATCCGGGGCTTCTTCGCCCAGGCGTCCCGTTCGGCGTCGCTCGTCGGCGGGCTCCGGAAGAACTCGGTGGTGTCGAACGGAATCCATTCGGCGCCCACGGTGGCGAGTGCGTCCTCGAGCAGGCGCGCCGCGCGCGGGTCGGCGAAGAAGGCCGGATGGCGGACCTCCACCGCGTACCGGTGGGACGTGTCGAGCCGGCGCAGAAAGCGGGCGAGCAGCGACACGTCGGCCGGGCCGAACGCCCCCGGCAGCTGAATCCAGAGGGCGTGCGCCCGCGGGCCGAGCGGCTCCATCGCGTTCAGGAACGAGCGAAGCACCTCGTCGACGTCGGTGAGGTGGCGTTCGTGCGTGATGACCTTCGGCAGCTTGACCACGAACCGGAAGCCGGGGTCGGTCTGCCGCGCCCACGTGGCCACGGTCTCCCGGGCCGGGGTCGCATAGAACGTGGTGTTCCCCTCGACCGCGTTACACCAGGCGGCGTAGTGCCGCAGGCGCTCGTGGGCCGGCAGCGGATGGGCCAGCAGGCGCCCCTGCCAGGACTTGTGACTCCACATCGCGCACCCCACGTGCAGATGCATGTCTCGTGCCCTCCGTCGCTGGATCGCGCCGGCCCGCGCCGGCCGGCTGAAGGTCGGTGAAACCGGGGTGTAGGGGCGGTGATACCGCCGCTGTCTAGCGTCGTCCCAGCTTCCCAGCTGCCGAGCACCATGGAAGGACGACGCGTGACAGCCACACCCGCTGTCCGGGCCGATGGCCTGGTCAAGAGATTCGGCGATTTCCGTGCCGTCGACCGGATCGATCTCGAGGTGCGACACGGCGAGATCTTCGGCGTGCTCGGGCCGAACGGCGCAGGCAAGACGACGATGCTGAAGATGCTGGCCACGCTGCTGCCGATCGACGGCGGCCGGGCCGAGATCTTCGGTGTGGACGTCGCCGCCCAGCCGCACCGGGTCCGCCAGCTCATCGGCGTGACCGGCCAGTACGCCTCGGTGGACGAGGACCTCTCCGCCACCGAGAACCTGTGGCTCTTCGGCCGGCTCCAGGGCCTGAAGGCCGCGGACGCTCGCGCCACCGCGCGCCGGCTGCTGGAGCAGTTCGGCCTGGAGGACGCCGCCGAGCGGAAGATCTCGGCGTTCTCCGGCGGCATGCGCCGCCGCCTCGACCTCGCCGCCTCCCTCATCACCCGACCGCCGTTGATCTTCCTCGACGAGCCGACCACCGGGCTCGACCCACGCACCCGAGGCCAGATGTGGAACACCATCCGCGGTCTCGTCGAGGACGGCTGCACCGTCCTGCTCACCACCCAGTACCTGGACGAGGCCGACCAGCTCGCCGACCGGGTCTGCGTGATCGACCAGGGCCGCAAGGTCGCCGAGGGCACTCCGGACGAGCTGAAGACCCAGGTCGGCGATTCGACCCTGCAGCTTCAGCTCGCCCCCGGCGCCGACCAGGCGCTCGCCCGCGAGGTGGTGTTCCGGGTGCTCGGCGAAGAGCCGGTCACCACCCCCGAGTCGGGCCGGATGAACGTCCCGCTCGATGTCGCCGACCGCGCCGCCGACGTGCTGATCGCGCTGCGCGAGGCCGCCGTCTCGATCTCCTCGGTCAGTGTCGCGAAGCCCAGCCTCGACGAGGTCTTCCTCGCCCTCACCGGCCACGGCACGGATACCGGAGACGGCACCGGCACCGGCACCGGGGACGGCACGGGCACCGGCACCGCCGGCCCGGCCGGCGCCGTCCCCGGCCAGGACACGAACAGCCCCGACAAGCCCGTCATGGAGAAGGCCCGATGAACACCCTCGTAGCCGAACCGTCCGCCGCCCGCCCGCGATCGGCGCCAGCCGTCGACCCGGCCGCCGCCGTAGCCCGCACGCGCGCCCGCCCCGGGCTGGGCGACACTTTCAACCAGACCTTCGCGATGGCGTGGCGGGCGCTGAAGAAGATGCGCCGCAACCCGGAGCAGTTCTTCGACGTGGCGCTGCAGCCGCTGCTGTTCACCGCGATGTTCGCCTACGTGTTCGGCGGCGCGATCTCCGGTGACGTCGACAGCTACCTGCCGTTGCTGATCCCCGGCATCGTCGCCCAGACCGTGCTCACCACCTGCATGGCCACCGGGGTGCAGATGCGGGAGGACATGGACAAGGGCGTCTTCGACCGGTTCCGGTCGTTGCCGATGTCCCGGATCGCGCCGCTCGCCGGGCCGATGATGGCGGACCTGATCCGTTATCTGATCGCGGCCGTGCTGACCTACCTGATGGGCCTGATTCTCGGCTACCGGCCGGGCGGCGGGGTGCTCGGTGTGGTCGGCGCGGTCCTGCTCGCGGTCTTCACCGGCTGGGCGCTCGCGTGGGCGTTCACCTGGATCGGCACGCTGGCCCGCAGCGCCCGCAGCGTGCAGGGGATCTCGATGATGATCCTCTTCCCGCTCACCTTCCTCTCCAACGCCTTCGTGCCAGCGGACACGCTGCCGGGCTGGCTGGAGTCCTTCACCAGGATCAACCCGGTGTCACACCTGGTCTCCGGAACCCGCGACCTCGCCAACAACGGCGTGATCACCGCGCAGGTCGGCTGGACGCTGCTCGCCGGCCTCGCCGTGATCGTGATCTTCATGCCGCTGTCGGTGGCCAGCTACAAGCGGCACCTCTAGCCGGGAATCCGGTGCCCTCACCCGATGGGCGGGCGACGCCCGGTCGGCGTCCCGCCCGGTCAACTGCCCGGCCAGCCATCCAGCCATCCAGTCAGGCGTTCGGCCAGGTGCTCGACGAGGAGGCGGGCCTCGTCGAGAACCTGCGCCGGGCGCCGTCCGGCGACGCTCGCCCGGACCGCCGCGAGCGTGCCGGGCGCGCGGCGTTCGGCGATCGGCTCGATCCGCGACCACCCCATCGACGGGATCGTCGCGGGGTAGGCGAACCGTTCCGCGAGCGCCAGCAGCCGGACCGCGTCCTCCGGGGCCATCCCGGCCAGACCGTCTCCGGGCGCCGGGAGGTTCTCCCGAAGACCCCAGGCGCCCAGTGCGAACAGCACCGTCCCGTACACCGGGTAGTCGGCGCCGGCCTGCCCGCGTCGGAACGCTTCGACGCAATGGGTGAGGCAGGCCCGGAACAGGCTGTGACCGGTGGCGAGGTCGTCGGCCGTGCTCGCGTGCCGGGCGAACGCGGCCACCGTCGCCGCGTCGCACACGAGCACCCAGGGCTCGAGGCCGGTGGGTTCCACGCCCGGCAGCCGCAGGGCCCGCATCTCCTCCGCCGCGTCCACGTACCGGCGTAGACCACCGGTCGTGTCGCCGCGGGCGATCATGATCTCGGCCTCGGCGGTGGCCATCATTCTGCCGCCGAGCCCCGTCCTGTCCTCCGGGGCACTCTGGGCGAGGTGGCTCTCGGCCGCTTCGAGCCGGCCGTCGTTGATGGCGTCGAATGCCAGCAGCACCCTGAGCTGCGCGACGTCGTCGCGGGCGCCGAGCCGTTCCAGGACGGGCAGTGCCGCGCGAGCACACGACCGGGCGGTGGTGACGTCCCCGAGCTGCATCGACAGCGCGGCGAGCTGGGTGCGCAGCACGGCCGCGATCCACGGGCCGTCCTGCGGCGCGGCGAGCGCCAGCGCCCGTTCGGCGCAGGCCGCCGCCGTCCGCGGGACACCGTCGTTCTCCCACAGATGGGTCAGCCACATCAGCGCGATCAGGCGCGTGTGCCGGTCGGCGTCGTCCACGAGCCGTTCCAGCCGTGCCGCGGCGTCCGCGGGCCGGGTCGGATCGAGCGCAAGCTGCACCCGCACCGAACCGGCCAGCCACGTGTTGTCCGCGTCCGCCGGATCGAGCGGCACCAGCAGTTCGCAGGCATCCTCCGGGTACCTGACGGTCATGAGCATCTTCGTCCGCAGGATGGCGATCCGGCTGGCCAGGGTCGCCGCGGCCGCCGCTGGCGGCGGGGCCCAGTCGTGCAGGGCCTCGGCGACCGCGTTGGCCAGCACCATCATCCGCGTGTGATCGCCGCGGATCTCCCAGAACGGATTGAGCACCGCCAGCAGCCGGACGACCGCCTCGGTACCGCCGTCGACCAGCGCGGCCCGCAGTTCGTCGGCGAGGTTCGTCTCCTCGGCCGCGACCGCGTCGATCGCCGCGAACTGCCGCTCACTGAGCAGGTCCGCGCCGTGCCGGGTGACGTAACCGACCGCCCAGGCCCGCTGGGCCCGCCGCGCCCACACCTGCTCGCCGGCCTCGGTCAGCCGCAGCCGGCCGAACTCGCGGACGGTCTCCAGCATCCGGTAGCGGACCCCGTCGGCCGACTCACGCACGCTCAGCAGCGACTGGTCGACGAGGTTCTGCACCGCGTCGAAGGCGTCCAGGGGCTCCGGGCCGGCGACCTGCCCGGCGGGGTCGGGCGCGCCGAGCACCTCCTCCGCGGCGTCCAGGGTGAACCCGTCCGGAAAGAGCGCCAGCCGACGCAGCGACCGCCGTTCCGGCTCGGCCAGCAGGTTCCACGACCAGTCGATCACCGCGAGCAGCGTGCGGTGACGGTCCGGCGCGCCGCGGTCGCCGCCGCGCAGCAGGGCGAAGCGGTCCGCCAGCCGCCGGTCGACGTCCTCCACCGACATCGCGCGGACCCGCGCCGCGGCCAGTTCGATCGCCAGCGGAAGGCCGTCGAGCCGGTCGACGATCCGGCCGACCACCTCGGGGTCGAGCCGGACGGTGGGCCGGGCGGCGGCGGCGCGCTGACGGAACAGCTCGGTCGCGTCGGCGCGGCCCAGCTCCCCGAGCAGGTAGACCCGCTCGGCGCTGATCGCCAACGGCGCCCGGGTCGTGGTGAGCACCCGGACGTCCGCGGTGGCGGTGACGAGGAAGGCGACCAGCTCGGCGACCTCCTCGACGAGGTGCTCGCAGTTGTCCAGCAGCAGCAGGCTCGACCCGCGCGAGAGCTGCGCGGCGATACGCGTGCGCAGGTCGGCGCGCTGGCCCGGGGACAGCACCCGGCGCTCGCCGATCGAGTCGCGGACACCGAGCGCCGAGCCGACCTCGCCGAGCAGGTCCTCGGGCGCCGTCACCCCGACCAGGTGGACGACATGCACCACCGGCAGCGTGCTCTCCCGGGCGAGCCGGTGCGCCAGCCGGGTCTTGCCGAGGCCGCCCGGCCCGACGATCGACACCACCCGTGACCGGTCCAGTAACGTCCGCAGCCGCTCGACGTCCCCCTGGCGGCCCAGCAGGGGAGTGGCGTCGTAACGGAGGCCGTCGCGGACGGGCTGGTCGGCGGCGAGCAGATCGCGCTGCAGCCGGGTGAGTGCCTCCCCTGGGCCGACACCGAGCCGTTCCCGCAGGTCCCGACGGTGGCGTTCGAAGCGCTCCAGGGCCGCCCCCGGCCCGCGGACGGCGGCCTCGCTGCGCAGCAGGTCGGCCAGCAGGGCCTCGTCGTCGGGCCGCTCGGCGTGCGCCGCCTCCAGGAGCCCCAGCGCCTCGGTGTGCCGGTCTGTCCGGCTCGCCGCCCGGGCCAGCAGCAGCCGGGCCGCCGCCAGATCGCGGCCGGCCGCCCGGCGCACGTCGGCGAGCGGGCCCTGTTCGCCCGCCGGCACCGGCGACAGCGACGCGCCGAGCTCCAGCGCCTCCCGGGCCCGCTCGGCGGCGGCGGCCGGATCGGCCGCGAGGAGGGTGCCAGCCTCGGCGACCAGCCGGCCGAGCAGACAACTGTCGACCTCGGCCGGAGGCAGGTCGAGCCGATAGCCCTCGCCATCGCGTACCACCGCGGCGCCGCCGCAGGCGGCCCGCGTTCGGGAGACGACCACCTGAAGACCCTTGGCCGCATTGGCCAGCGGCTCCCCGCGCCAGATCAGCTCCACCAGCCGCTCGGCCCGCACCGGCCGCCCGCGTTCCGCCGCCAGCGCCGCCAGCAGCGCCCGCGGCCGGTCGCCGACCACCGGGATGCCCTTCCAGCGCACCCCGTCCAGGAGAGTGAGGCCCACGCCCATCCCGGCCACTCTAGAGCGGCAAGCTGTGATCGGCGCGGCGACGGGACAGCGGGGGGCTCGGGTGGTGCGCCCGGCGGTGTGACGCCTCCGCAGGAACCTCCTGGATCACCGGATGAATTCACGGCGAATATCAGGCGACCGAGTAGACCGCGGCTCTCCAGTCCGCGACGGGCCCCATACGGTAATCGAATCAACACGTCGGGCCGGTTGGGCATGCGGGGGCGAGCTGCATCGTGAGCTGGCTGAGTGCCGAGAACATCGTGGCCGTGCTTACCGCGGCGCTCGGCATAGTGGCGTCCTTCGCGGTGGTCTGGTACGAGCGCCGGGTGCCGCGCCGCAGGCGCATTGGCTACCGCGTCCAGATGGACATGCCCATCGGCGGTGACAATCGTGACGGGCAGGGTCAGGAAAACATACGGCTGGGCCTGTTCAGCGATCTCCCGGACATGTCCGACGCGACCCTCGTCCTCCTGCGGGTCGAGAATGACGGTGCGCAGAGCGTGGCCAGCACCGACTACACCGGCGGCGACCTGCACGGTCTCACCGCCGTCTTCACGGAACGCATCGTCAGGGGTGTGACCGTCACCCAGCCCAACGCCGACCACCTCATGGAGCACTTCGCGTCTTCGAGGGGGATGCGGCACAGCGGCAACACGATCTACCTGCCTCGTGTTCCGCTCGACAGCGGTCAGCACTACAAACTGCTCGTGCTCCTCACCGGCGGCAGCGTCGGCTGCGCCGTGCGCGTCACCGGTGGGATCCGGGAGGGCGCGGTGCAGCCCAACCGGAGCACCACGGTCGACGACAAGCCGCCCCTTTTCAACCGGCCCGCCCGCCTGATCACCATCCTGCTCACGCTCTGCGTCACGGTGCTGGCGAGCATCGTCGTCGGTGGCGGCGGTGCGCCCCCGCCCATCGGCTGCGCCACAGGGAAGCTCACCGTCAACGGTTCCACGGCCTTCGCGCCCGTGGTGCAGGAAATCGCCAGGAGATACGAGTCGGACTGCCCCGACTCAAACATCACGGTGGAGGCTCGTGGCAGCAACGAAGGCATGCAGAGACTGGTGGAGACGGGCGAGTCCGAGAACGGTTCCCCCGCCATGATCGTCATTCGTGACGGTGGTGGATCGCAGCTCGACCCGCGCCTTCAAGGGGACCGGGTAGCGGTTTCCGCCTTCACCGTCGTGGTGAACGACGAGGTGTCGGTCAGCAGCCTGACGATCGAGCAGATACGCCGCATCTACCGGGGCGATGTTGTCAACTGGAACCAGGTTGGCGGGCCCGACCTCCCGATCCTGCTGGTGAGCCGCGACGCCAACTCTGGTACCCGCGACCTGTTCCGGCGGCGCATCCTTGCCGGCATTGGTGAACCCGCCTACACCTCCCAGGACTGCGAGCACCGGAACTCACCGCAGGACAAGGTCATCCGCTGCGAGCTCGACAGCACCGAACGGGTACTGCGAAGCGTGGCCAGGCTGCCGGGCGCGATCGGCTACAGCGAACTGCGTACCGCCACGACCGTCAAGGGCCTGCGCACCGTGCGCATCGACGGGCAGGATCCCTCGATCGAGGCCATCCGCAACAGCACCTATCCCTTCGCGGAGGTCGAATACGCGTACACCTACGGGCAGCCGCCCGCCGGCTCCCTCACCCTGAGCTTCCTCGACTATCTGACCAGGGGCGGCGGGCAGACCGTCATCAAGGCTCACGGCGCTCTGCCGTGCTACAGCCCGGAAGGCCTCAGGCGCTGCCAGGAGGGGCCCTGAAGCTCCACGGGTGACGGTGGGCGGTGCGCCCGGCCAGACCGGCCGTGCGGAGCCGCTCGCGGCGGCTGCCGATCCGGCCGGTACCGGCCATGACGGCGATCAGGCGCCGACCCGTCGTCCCGTGCGCCAGCGGCATCCGTCAGGATCGGAGGTGTGAAAGCGGCCCGGCCCGGGTGACCACGATCCTGCTCGGTCTCGCCTCTGGACTGCTCATCGCGACCATCACCGCGCCCGTCGGGGTCTCCGGCGCGGTGTTTCTTCTTCCTGTCCAGCTCGACGTGCTGCACGTTCCCAGCCCAGCGGTCACACCAACCAACCTGCTGTTCAACCTCATCGCCATACCCGGGCCGCTCGGCCGCTACCACCAGCAGAAACAGCTCGGTGGCCACCTGACCCGGCTGCTGGTCCTCGGCACCCTGCCGGGGGTGGTGCTCGGTGCCGTCGTCCGGGTCCACTTCGCCCCCGGCGCCCGCCTGTTCCGGCTCCTCCTCGCCGCGATGCTCCTAACCCTGGGCGTCTGGCTCTGCGCTCGTACCCTGCGTAGACAGCCGCACCAGACCGTCCCGAGCGTCTCGTCACCACGGCCGCGCACCATCACCGTGCTGGCTCTGATCGTCGGGTTCGTCGGGGGCATCTACGGCATCGGGGGCGGCTCGCTCCTCGGCCCGATCCTGGTCGGACGCGGCATGTCCGTGGCCGTAGTCGCCCCCGCTACCCTCGCCTCGACGTTCCTCACCTCGATCGTCGGCGTCGCGGCCTACGCCGTGCTCGCCCTGACCACCGCCGGGAACATCGCCCCCCATTGGGCACTCGGACTTACCTGCGGACTCGGCGGACTGGCCGGCGGATACCTCGGCGCGCGCCTCCAACCCCACCTGCCCAACACCGCCCTACGTCTCCTCCTCGGCGTCCTGGCCTGCGCACTTGCCGCCGTCTATCTGATCCAGGCCGCTTGATGCGCCCGGCACACGAACACGCCGGTTGAACCGCCCCGCAGCAAACGCGCACCGCTTTCGCTGGAAGCATTCGAGCGAGTGCCGCGCCGCTCACCCGCTCTGCGAACCTGCTCATGAACCTTGCTCGGACTCGGACTCGGGCTCGGGCTCTGGCTCTGGTTCGGGCCATCCTCACTGTCAGGCGGCGTGCCTTCCCTGCGGCTGGCCCGGGTCGAGGTCCTCGACCTCGGCGATGAGACGGCCGTCGGCGGCGTCGCGGCGCAGGGCCGCGCCGAGCCGCGCGGCGGATCGCCGGTAGGAGGGATCGTCCAGGACCCGCCGGACGGCGTCAGCGATCTTCGCCGGCTTCGCCGCACGACTGACCGACCGCCCGGCGCCGTGGTGGACCACCCGGGCGGCGTTGTCGGCCTGGTCGCGGCCGTGCGCCAGCACCACGACCGGGACACCGGCGGCGAACGCCCGTGCCAGGGTGCCGTGGCCTCCGTGGGTCACGACGAGCGAGACGTGGCGGAGCACCTCGCCGTGGGGCACGGCGGAGACCACGGTGACTCCGGGCGGTGCGGTGAGCTGACCGGGATCGATCACCGGGCCGGTCGTCACCAGACCGCGCAGCGACAGCGATCCCACCGCGTCGGCGACCCGCTGCAGGCATTCGGCCTGGTTCTGGAACGTGCTGGACATGGACACCAGGACCAGCGGCGCGTCCCCGGCCGGCGGCTGCCACGGCTCGGCCGCCCACACCGGCTCGTCGAGGACCGGCCCGACGTAGCGGACGTTCGCCGGCAGCCGCGCAGGGAAGTCGAACTCCGCGCTCGTCATCACCAGCTCGCGGCGGGCCCGGTGGGGCTGATCCTGGTAGTGCGCCATCGGTTCCAGGCAGTACGCGGCTCGCAGCGCGTTGAGCCCGGGCAGGGCGGCGCCGTCCCACATCCGCTGAGACATGGCGCCGACGAGCCGGTCGCGCAGCCGGCCGGCCGGTCCCCGGGCGGGTCGCAGCCCGGGGCCGAACGGCGGCAGCCCCGGTGCGGGCAGCGGGTAGAGGTTCGGCATCAGGACGTCGAACGGCACTCCGTCGGCCTCCGCGGCCACCAATAGCTCCCACTCCCGGTACGGAGCGTGCTCTGGCTGGTTGTCGGGCCGGTTGAGGCCGTTCCGCCAGGGACGGAAGGCCGCGCCGGTCGCGGCGACGGCGGGCACCATCGAGTCCTCGGCCAGGACGGTGACCCGGTGGCCGCGCTCGACGAGCCGTCGCGCGAGGCCGAGCTCCGGAGCTACGGAACCACCACCGTCAGTGAGGGCGAACAGGTACGTGTTGCTCATCGGTGACCTTCCTTCGGTCCTTCGCTCGGGATTCGTGCCGGGATTCCTGTCGGGTCAGCTGTCCGGCACGTCACGGATCAGCACGCCGCGTACCAGCGCGGTCATCGTCCGGGTGGTCTCCGGCCGGCTCAGGCGCAGGTCGCGGCGCAGCAACTTCCACGTGTAGACGTCGGTCGCCGCGTGCAGCGCGTTGAGGCCGCGCAGCCGGTCCGCCGGCACGGTGGGCAGGTGGGGTGCGAAGACCTCCTCCAGCCAGGCCCGGTGCGCCGCCCGGGCCTGATCGAGGATGGCCGCCAGGCGCCCGAGCCGTTCGGCGGACATCGCCCAGCGGACGTTGAGGTCACCGGACCGCTCGTACTGCTCGACCAGCACCTCGACGGCGTGCTCCGGATCGCCGTGCCGCACGGAGGTCCGCAGCCCCTCGATCTCCGACCCCAGGAGCTCGATCGCCGCCGAGGCGGCGCCCTCCTTGGACTCGTAGTGGTTGAGGACGGTCTGGTGGGAGACGCCCGCGCCGGTCGCGATGTCCGCCAGGGTGATGTCCTCGTAGGGCTGCGCGAGCAACAGTCGCAGCGCGGCCCGCGCGATCCGCTCCCTGGTGGCCGCCACCGCATCCGCCCTGGTTCCCATGAGTCGAGCCCTCCCCGGATCGATTCGCTTGAGTGACAGTCAAGCATTTCGCTTGAGCGGCGCTCAAACTTTGTCGGGGGTGTGACAGCGCGCGACAGCCGCCCGCGCCCGCGGCGCCGGCGATGCTTCCTGGTGATCGGGCGGGCTCAGCCCAGAGCTGGCTGCTCGCCGCTCTGCTCGGCGTGCTGCCTGCCGTGCTGGTCGGTGAGCTGCTCGGCGTGCTGGTCGAGGTCGCCGCCGAGCGCGTCCGGCGCGCGCATCCGCCAGGCGTCGGTCACGAGCTCCCGCAGGCGGCCGACCGTCACCTCAGCCAGGCGCACCATCACCAGGGGCAGGCCGTTGTAGCCCGGCACGGTGAAGAAGATGTCAGGCTCGCCGAGCAGGAGCGCCTGCTTTTCCGCCTCGTCGCCGACGAACAGCACCGCGGTATCGGTCCGGATCACGCGCGGTTTCCCGGGCGTGCGCTCGGGATAGGACCAGACGAAGCCCCTGCCGGCCACCCGGAAGTCAAAGCCCTCGCTCGCGATCTCCACCACGTGCGGCAGCGCCAGCGCCAACCGGCGCACATCGTCGGCGTCAGCCACCGAGGTCTCCCCGAGAACGCGCCCGCAGCATGCGACGAGGCTATCCTCCGGCAGCCGGGAACGGTTTTCGATAACTTGGTCCGGGTTGCCCGGCTGGTTGTCTGGCCGATTCGGGGGGCGGGGCATGACGGGTTACGTCTGGCGGCGTTCGGCGGCCGCCTTGTCGGCGCTGGGCGGTGTACTGATCCTGGCCGGCTGGCTGCTGACCGTCTTCACACCGGTGCCGGTCCTTGTGCCGGTGGCCGTCGTGACCGGCCTTGCCCTCCTGCAGTACCTGGTGGGGCCGCGGGTCGTGGAGTGGCTGGCCCCGGCCCGCGAGCTGGAGCGTGGCGCCGACGGATATCTCAGCGACGAGCCGGTCGCCGCGATCGTCGCCCGGCAGTGCCGGAACGCCGGCATTCCGCTGGTCCGGCTCGGCATCGTCGAGGACGGCGACCCCAACGCGTTCACCTTCGGCCGGACCAGGCGGGACGCACGTATCTGGATTTCCCGCGGGCTGCTCGACCGGCTCAACGACCGCGAGGTCGAGGCGGTCGTCGCGCACGAAATCGGGCACATCAGGAATCGGGACTTCGCCGTGATGACGGCGCTGTGCGTGGTGCCGACCCTCATGTACTACGCGGCGTCCGGCACGCGCAACGGCGACCAGTCCGGGGACAATGACCCGGCCAGGCTGATCGGGTCCGCCGCCTACCTGCTTTCCGAGCTGGCGCTGCTGAGCTTCTCCCGTGCCCGTGAGCTGGGCGCCGACCACGCCTCCTGCGTGCTCACCGGGGACGGCGACGCGCTGTGCTCCGCCCTCGGCAAGATTGTGCACGGGATGGGGGAGCGGGATCAGGATCTCGCCGCCCGCGTCCACGTGCTTCGGGAGAACGACGAGAAGAGAGCGGCCCGTCGGCTGGCTCGCCGGGAGAACAGGGTCCGGGCCGTCGGAGCCCTCGGCATCGCCAGCAGCGGCTCGGCGCCGTCCGTCGGCCTGATCGCCCTGGAGCTGCCCCCGAGCGTCTCGTGCGGGCGTTGCGCTGGGAGGTCACCAGCCCCTGGGCACGCTGGCTGGAGATCCTCTCCACCCACCCCCTCGTCTCGACCCGGATCGCCGCGCTGGAGGCGAGCGGCCTGCCCGGCGCGCCCCGGCAGTGGCGGGGAGCCCGGAGCGCGGCGCGCGGGAGCGCCGGCGAGCGGGTCCGGGCCCGCGGGCAGTTCCTGGTGGAGCTGCCCGTGTACTTCGGTGGCTGGATCTGCCTGGGTGCCGCGCTGATCCTCGCCCGCCGCGGGCCCGACCACTACGACCTGGGCTTCCTCGCCGGACTGGTGACGGCCGCCGGTGCGCTGCTGCTGATCCGCGCGGGCCTGCGGGCGCCGCTGGGCACTCCGGAACCGGTCGGACGGCTCATCGAACTGCTCGACCGGCTCGACGCCGGGCCACTCGGTGCGATACCGGTCAGCCTGCGCGGGACGATCGTGGGCCGGGGCGGGTTCGTGACCTCGCCCGACCTCGTCCTCGCGGACGCCAGCGGGACGGTGCCCGTCGTGTACCGCCACCCGGCGCCGGGAGGGCGGATCCTGTTCGCGCTGACCCGGGCCCAGTCCTTCGTCGAGACGAGGTGGTGGTGACCGGGTGGTATCTGCGCGCGCCCCATCCGTACGTCGAACTGCGCACCGTGACCGGCGCCGAGGCCGGAACCGTCCGGTGCTGGCTTTTCGCCGCACGCTATCTGCTGTCCGCCGCGGTGCTCCTCGCCGGAGCCCTGCTGTTCGTGTACGCCCCCTGAGCCCGATCCTCAACCCAGCCTGGTGTGGTGTGGATGATGCGCCGCGACAGCGGATGTCTCGACGGACGTCAGCGGGACAGTCCGGTCGCGCGCAGCGGCCGGAAGAACGCGCGGATGTCCGCCACCAGGAGTTGCGGTTCCTCGGCCGCGGCGAAGTGGCCACCACGGCTCATCCGGGTCCAGTGCACGAGGTTCGCCTCGCGCTGCGCGAGGGCGCGTGGCACGTGCGTCAGCTCGTATGGGAACACGGCGATGCCCGTCGGTGACTCCAGGACGGGCCGACGGTCGTGCGAGGGGGTCCACGGCCGCTGGAACGAGTCGGCGTAGAACCGCAGCGAGCCGCTGACGGTGCCGGTGAGCCAGTAGAGGGCGAAGCTCGTGATGAGGTCGTCCTTGGTGAAGCGGCGTTCCACGTCACCGCCGCAGTCGCTCCACGCCTGCCGCCGCTGCACCATCCAGGCGGCCAGGCCGACGGGAGAGTCCTGCAACGCCCAGGCCAGGGTGCGGGGTTCGAACGTGTGCGTCAGGAAGTGCGTGAGGTTGAGTGCCGCGGGGCGCTGCCTGTCGAAGTCGGCGACTTCCTCCGGCGCGAAGTCGTCCCGGCTCACCCCGCGCAGGCTCTTCCGCCCAGACCGCGGTGCGCAGCCGGTCGCCGAGCACCGCCAGCCGGTCCTCGCTGATGTGGATGCGAAAAGGCTCGACTGCCACGTGTTCACCCTCCGGCCACGATTACCAGGTGAGAAGGCCGGCGGTCAGCTGACGGTGAGGCCGTTGTCCATGGTGTAGACGGCACCGGTCACCGAACGGGCCTCGCCGGAGGCGAGGAAGGAGAACAGCGTGGCGATCTCCGCCGGCTCGGCCAGGCCGCGCAGGCCAGCCATGCGACGGGAAAGGTCGGGGTCCATGCCGGCCGGGAACGTCATCGCCGACGCGATGTTCGTGTTGGTGCCCGCCGGGGCGATGGTGTTGACGCGCAGCGGCGTCTTGAGGAACTCGACGGCCAGCGCCCGGGTGAGCTGGATGACGCCACCCTTGCTCATGCAGTAGGCGGCGGAGTAGGGGAGCCCCTGGATACCGGCGTTGGAGGCGATGTTCACGATGTTGCCACCCGTCTCCAACAGGTGCGGAATGGCGGCCTGAGCCAGGAAGAAGTAGGCGTCGAGGTTCACGCCCATCACCCGTCGGTACTGCTCCAGAGTCACCTTCGTGGTGTGCTCGGCCAGGTAGATACCGGCGACGTTGCCCAGTACGTCCAGCTGCCCGAACTCGTCGACGCACGCGGCCACCGCCTCGGCGCACGCAGCCGGGTCGCTGACGTCAGCCTGGCGGACCGACACCGTGCCCGCGGTGAGCGCCTTCGTCTCGGCCAGCCGGCCCTCGTCTATGTCGAGGGCCAACACCGCGGCGCCTTCCCTCGCCAGCCGGATGGTGATCGCCCGGCCCATGCCTGATCCGGCGCCGGTGATGAGGGCGACCTTGCCCTCGAACAAATCTGTCACGACTGACATCCCTCGTTTGGTAGATGGCCACAGGGCGCTGGGTCAGGGCAGCGGTCAGGAGGACGACCGTTGATCGACGAAGATGCCGGGCTGGCCGGCGTGGATCTCGATCCACTCGGCGCCCTCGTCACCGGCCCGCCAGGCATAGAGAAGGTCGGGCGTGAAGAAGCCCATGCCGGCCCCCACGTGCCGCCTGCCGAAGATCAGCTCGCCGCGGAGGACGTAGTTCAGCTGATGGGTACCGTGCCGATGGGGCTTGACCTTCTCTCCCGGCGCGGCGGTCTCATGGTAGACGCACAGTTGCGGGGACTGGAGAATCGTCCTGGTAACCAGGTCGCGGCCGAAAAGGTCCAAGTACTGCCGGGTTTCCTCGGAATCCCCCATGATATCCACGTTGGTACGGCCCGGGAGCTCGTTGACGTCGAAGAAGAACTGCCGAGGCCTCTCCTCTTCGCCGTTCCGGTCGGCGTCACCGTCCATCAGAACGCTCCTTCCGGTTTGATTCGTGACCATCAATGGTTATCTGACGGTCAGACTGGCGTAGCTGCTTCGGTAGTAGAGGAGCGGAGCGGCACCCTTGTCGTCGACCGCGAGATCGCAGACCTTCCCGACGACGATGGTGTGGTCGCCGGCCTCGTGGAGAGTCTCGATGCGGCAGTCGATCCACGACGCGACGCCGGGCAGGATCGGGACGCCGGACGGCGCGGGCCGCCAGGGGACGCCGCGGAAGCGATCCTCACCCCGCACGGTGAACCGGCGTGACAGTTCCTCCTGGCCGTCGGCGAGGACGTTCACGCAGAACCGGCCCGCGGCCCGGATCGACGGCCACGTGGTGGAGGTGTGCGCCACGCAGAACAGCACGAGCGGAGGAGCGAGCGACACCGAGCTGAACGAGTTGGCCGTGAGACCCACCGGACCGTCCGCCGGGTGCGACGCGGTGACGACCACGATTCCCGTCGCGAACGTTCCAAGCGCGTTCCGGAAGGCGTTCGTGTGGTCGTCGGTGTGGTTCGGGGGCCGTGTGCCGCTCATGTCCCCGGCCCCGCCTTCCGCAGGACGGGTTCCAGGCGGTCGGCCATGACCGCGTGGCCGTCGTCGCCGGGGTGGACGCCGTCGGCCAGGAGTGACTCGTCCAGCAGGGTCTCGCCGTGAACGAGGGTGAGTGACGGGTCGCCGCCGTCGATGCGTGCCTGGACGAGGGACGCCATCGCGACCCGTAGATCGTCGAGCGTGGCGCCGACGCGGTTGGGGGTGGTCTCGGCGTCCGGGCGGCGGATCGGCGTGGTGACCACGACCGGCGTGTCCGGGTGCCCCTGCCGCACCACGGTGAGGAAGACGTCCAGCCCGGCGCGCAGCAGTTCGGCGGTGTGCGGGATCGTCGACCAGCAGTTGGTGCCGTAGCTGATGCTGATCAGTGCCGCCGGGACGCTCGCCAGGTGTTCGGCGGAGGGGATCTCGCCGCGGGCGGCGCCGGCGTAGCCGAGGTTGCAGACGTCGAGGCCCAGCCGGCGGCCCAGCCGCGCGGGCCAGGACGAGCCCGCCGAGCTGGCGACCCAGCCCTCGACGATGGAGTCACCGTAGGCGAGCCAACGTGGACGGGGCGGTCCCGGTTCGAGGGAACCGCCGACCGGGGTGAGTGAGAGCACGGTCGGGCGCATGCGTTCGGGCAGGTACACGGTCGTCGTCCGCGTGCCGGCGTTCAGGGGCAGCTCCACGGTGCCCTCGCCGTGGACGGCCGGGGCGGTCGCCAGCAGTGAGTCGCCCACCCACATCTCGAAGGTCTGGCCGACGCCGACGCCGACGCCGACACCGACACCGACGCCGGGGCCGCGTGGGCCGCGGGCGTCGCACTCGGTGCGATACGCGACGACCACCGCCTCGGCGTCGCCCTGTAACTCGAGCCGGACTCCGACCGGAATGGAGGCCGCCTGCCAGGTTCCGCCCGGCAGGCGCGGCGCGTCCGCGGTAACCGCGCGCGGGTAGGGGATCTCCGGCGTACCAGCGAACGGGCTACCCCGGAGAAATAGACGTGGATCAAGCAACGGCATCACGACCTCGCATTCACCGTTGCGCGGCCCGGATGCCTGACGCTTCGAGACCGCCGCATTGTTCCGTATCTGGAACAACCATCTTGCGTTCAGGAACGTAACGACCTGGGAGTGGGGGTGTCAACCGGCTGGGTTAGGGCTGGAGTTCGGGTCGAGCTGTCTGGCGGCGACCCCGTTGACATCGACGGAGCGGCACTTATGGTGGTCACTGTACCAACCACGCCGTTTGCTATAACAAACGAGGCCGCCGTGAAACTGGATCTGCTGTACGAGGTGGACGTCCCGAAGCCGTGGTCGAAGCCCCATCCCCACGGGCAGCGCGAGGCCGAGCAGGCCGCCTACCGCGAGGCCATCGCCCAGATCCGCCTTGCCGACGAGATGGGTTTCCACACCTCCTGGCACGTGGAGCACCACTTCCGCGAGGGGCGGTCCCACTGCTCGGCGCCCGAGGTCCTCATCGGGGCGCTCTCGCAGGTCACCGAACGGATCCGGCTCGGCTTCGGGGTGACACTGCTGCCGCCCGCGTTCACGTCACCCGTGCGCGTTGCCGAGAAGGTCGCCACGGCCGACGTCCTGAGTAATGGGCGCGTCGAATGGGGGACGGGCCGCTCGACCCCCATGGAACAGACCGCTTTCGGTGTCGACATCCCGCAGAGCAAGGATCAGGTACGTGAGGCGATCCAGGCCATTGTCGAGGCCTGGGAATCCGAATACTTCTCGTTCGAGGGAAAACACTGGCGATTCCCCGCGGCGGGCAACGTCCCCGTCCGCATGGTCACCCCCAAGCCGGTGCAGGATCCGCACCCACCCTGCTGGATGGCGGCGTCGAGCACGGGCAGCGCCCAGGCCGCCGGCGCCATGGGCCTCGGCCTGCTCTCACTGTCGATCATGCGGCCGCTGGAGCAGATGGCGGAGACCATCCAGCTCTACCGGCGGGCCGCCGCCGCAGCACAGCCGATCACCCGCGTGGTCAACAACCGCGTGGCGGCCTACACGCTGGTCCACTGCGCGGACACGATGGCCCAGGCCGAGGCGAACGGGATCTGGGACGCCACCTGGTGGTGGTACAGGAACCTGGCCGAGTTCACGCTGGAGTGGGAGTTCCCGCACGCCTCCGAGCAGGAGCGGGAGAAGATGTTCCCGATCCTCGAGCAGCGGCGGAACGCGCCGCCGGATCCGAGGCAGTTCAGCGACGCCGACATGATCATCGTCGGTGATCCCGACGAGTGCCTGCGCAAGATGCTCCGCTACGCCGAGCTCGGGGTCGACCGGCTGCTCTGCTACGTGCAGTTCGGCCGGCTGTCCCACGAGGCCGTGATGCGCACCATCGAGCTCCTCGGCACCCACGTCATCCCCGAGCTCGAACGTCGCGAGGTCCAGGTCTCGACCTCGGTGACCGCCACCTGATCCCGACGATCCCGATCGCAGGCAGAGGCAGAGACATCGGCAGCGGCAGCGGCGGAGGCAGGAACGATGACACGGTTGGATGAATCGGCGATCCCCGACTACCCCGGGCTGCTGCGCCTCGACGGACGGGTGGCGATGGTCGTGGGAGCCGGCCAGGGCAACGGCCGGCACACCGCCCACGCGCTGGCGTCGGTGGGAGCCAGGGTCGCGTGCGTCGACGTGGATCCCGATCTCGCCCGCGAGATAGCGGCCGAGGTGGGTGGCTTACCCTGCGTCGCCGACGCGCGCCGGCGCGACGACGTCGAGCGTGTCGTCGCGGAGACCCTCGCGGCCTACGGGCGCCTCGACGCCGTCGTCGACATCGTCGGCATGGCCCTGTGGTCGACGCTGCTGGAGGTGACGGACGAGGACTGGGACGCGACCTTCGGGCTGGTGCTGCGGCACGCCCACCTCATCACGCAGATCGTGGGCCGGCAGATGGTGGCCGCCGGCGGCGGGGCGATGGTGTTCACCGCCTCGGTCAGCGGCCTGACCAGCGCGCCCAACCACGCCGCCTACGGAGCGGCCAAGGCCGGCCTGCTGTCCCTCGTGCGCACGGCGGCCGTCGAGCTCGGCCCGTCGAACATCCGGGTCAACGCCGTCGCACCCGGTTCCATCCGGACGCCGCGCCTCATGCGCGCACTACAGGCACGGGGGGACGTCTCCCCGCCGCCGGCGGTGGAACCGCTGGGCCGTTCGGGCGAGCCGCGCGACATCGCCGGCGCGGCCCTGTTCCTGTGCTCCGACCTCTCCCGGCACGTGACCGGCCAGACCCTCGTGGTCGACGGCGGAGCCACCGCCCGCTTCGCCTACATGGGCTCCGGACTGTCGTCGACGGTGCTGCCCTCGACTGCGCCGCCCTCGACGGCCACGCCGTCATGACCCGGGACGGGGCGGCCCTCGAGGAGGACGGACGCGCGGAGCCGGTCAGGGCGCTGGGCCGCGCGTTCGACCTCACCGGCCGGGTGGCGATCGTGACCGGGGCGGGCCACGGCATCGGCCAGGGCGTAGCCCGGGTGCTGGCGGCGGCCGGCGCCGTGGTGGTGTGCGCGGACGTCGACGCCGGGGCCGCGGGGGCGACGAGCGAGGAGATCGCCGCCGCCGGCGGGTCGGCGGCGCCGGCCGCCGTCGACGTGTCGCGCCGAGACCAGGTCCACGACCTGGTGCGCGCGGCGGCGTCGGAACACGGACGGGTCGACGTGATGTGCAACAACGCCGGGATCATCATCGACGTCCCGGTGCTCGATCTGTCCGAGGAACAGCTCGACCGGGTGCTGGCCGTCAACCTCAAGGGCGTGCTGTTCGGGTGCCAGGCGGCCGGGGCCGTGATGCGGAGCCAGCGGGCGGGCAGCATCATCAACATGGCGTCGGGTGCGTTCGACACCGCCCCCGCCCGCCTGGTGGCCTACTCGATCTCGAAGGCGGGGGTGGTCCAGATCACTCGTACGCTGGCGAAGGAGCTGGGTCCGGACAGGGTCCGGGTGAACGCCATCGCGCCGGGTCTGGTCGAGACCGACATCACTCGCCGCCACTACACCGCCGAGGACGGGACCGTCGATGAGGACAAGCGCGAAAGATTCCTGGGACGGAGCCGGGATCTGGCGCCGCTGCGGCGCATCGGGACGACGGAGGACGTCGGCCACGCCGCGCTGTACCTGGCGTCCGAAGCCGCCCGGTTCGTCACGGGCCAGGTCCTGCGGCCCAACGGCGGCGTGTCGATGCCATGACGTGACCGCGCGGCGCAGGCCCGCCTGATGCCGCGGCCCGCCCCGGGGGTCGAGCGGACCGTCGCGCTCATCACCTTCCTGAGCCAGCATCCCGGCCGGCCTTTCGGCCTGTCGGAGCTGGCCCGGCGGCTGGAGATGAACAAGGCGACCGCCCACGCGATGCTCGCCACCCTCAGCGACGCCGGCTGGCTGCTGCGCGACCCGGAGGACAAGACCTACCGCCTCGGGCCCGCCCTGGTGGCCGTCGGCGACGCGGCCGCCGGATCCGGGCGTCAGGCCCTCGAGCTCGCGCGACCGCACATGCGCCGGCTCAGCGACGAGCTCGGTGTCCAGGCGGTGGCGAGCTCCGTCATGGGCGAGGACATCCTCGTCCTCGCCGTCGAAGGGCACGCCGCGACGCCCGTCGGGTTCGGATCAAGGCCCGGTAACCGGGTTCCGCTGTCGCCGCCGCTCGGGACGGTCTTCATCGCCTGGTCCGACACCGAGACCGTCGAGCGGTGGCTGCGCCGGCTGAGCCCCCGTCCCGACGACCACCGGCTCGGCATCTACCGCGACGCCATCAAGACGATCCGGCTCCGCGGGTACACGGTCGCACTCGACGACGACCGGCACCACAGCCTGGCCCGGGCGCTGAGAACCTTCGCCGCGGGCGACGGCGACGCCGAGGTCCGCGCCGCGGTCGAACGCGTCATCCAGGCCCGGGGCGTCGACGACGACTACCTGCTCGTCGACCTCGGCGGCATCGAGTCCTACCAGCTCAGCCTGATCGGGGCGCCGGTCTTCGACGGCGCCGGCCGGGTGTGCCTGGCGGTCACCCTCGCGGGCTTCCCGCACCGCCTGAGCCCACAGCAGGTCGTCCCCTACGGCCGGCGGCTGACCGCGGCCACCACGGCGATCACCCGGGAGATCGGTGGGCGCCCACCCAACCAGGCGGGGAGCTGACCCTGGGCCCGGCGCCGCCCCCGCTCCGTTACCGCCGGCGCGGGAACAACGTGCCTTGATGGTCAACCCGCGGCCGGGTACCAATGCCGGGGCAGGGGGCCGGACACCCATGCCGCGACAGGGAGAGACGATGGGCTTCTACGACGATCAGGTGCTTCCCCGGTTCATCGACCTTGCCCTGGGCAGGCCCGTGGAGACCACCCGGGCGCGGGTGGTCTCCGGGCTGACCGGCGAGGTCCTGGAGATCGGGTTCGGCTCCGGGCGCAACCTGCCCCATCTCCCGCCGCAGGTCACCCGCCTGCTCGCCGTGGAACCCGCGGTGGTCGGTCGCAGGCTGGCCGCCGGTCGCCTCGCCGCCACCGCCGTCCCGGTCGAGTTCGTCGGTGACGACGGCCAGCGGCTCCCCGTCCCGGACACGTCGGTCGACCACGTACTGGTCACCTGGACGCTGTGCACCATCCCGGACGTCGAACGCGCGCTCGGTGAGGTGCACAGGGTGCTGCGCCCCGGCGGGACGCTGCACTTCGTCGAACACGGCCGTTCGCCGAGACCCGGTGTCGCCCGGTGGCAGGACCGCCTCACTCCCCTCTGGGGGCGGTGCTTCGGCGGTTGCCATCTGAACCGGCCGGTCGACAGACTGATCGAGAACGCCGGGCTCACTCTCGACACCATCGAGACCTACCGGATGGGCGGGCCCGAGTTCTTCGGCTTCGCCTACGAGGGCATCGCGTCCAAGGCGGACTGACAGCGGTGGTCGGCGCGGTCCCGGGCAGCGCCCGGTAGGGCCGCCGACACCGGATCAGTCGAAGACGATCACCTGACGGCCAACGACGTCACCGCGGGCGAGTGCTCCCAGGTTATCGTTGATGTCCTCGAACTTGACCGTGGTGACGATGTGTCTGATCTGCCCCGCCGCGGCAAGGGAAAGGACTTCGGTGAGGTCGTTGTAGTTTCCCCAGAACGATCCGAAGTAGGAGAGTTCGGTGCCCACGATCACGTTAAGTGGTACCTCTACCTTGGTACCCATGAGTCCCACCGAGGCAACTGCTCCCTCGGCCGCGAGAATCCCGAAGTCGAGCGCGATCGACGCGGGGGCACCGGCGCAGTCCAGGATCGCGTCGACCGTCCGCCGTCCGGTGAGCCTCTCCAGGTCGTCCTGTACCTGACTGGAGCTCAGGTCACGGGTGTTCACGGTGTGATCGGCACCGTTGCGCCGGGCGAGCTCCAGCTTCTCGTCGGTGCGGGAGAACGCAACCACGGTGGCTCCACCGCCGAGCAGCTTTGCGTACTGCACGGCGTAGCTGCCGAGTCCGCCGATGCCGGCGACCACCACGGTGCGCCCCGGTCCGAGTTTTCCAGCCGCCTGCAGTTTCTTCACCCCGCGGTAGGGAGTCAGCCCGGCATCGGTCAACGGCGCGAGATTCTCCGCCTTCTGGTCGCCGCCCGGCACCCGGACCAGGTGCCGATGGGGAACCACCACGTATTCTGCGAAGCCACCGGGCGGGCCGAATCCGATCCATCCACCGGTCCCGGTGCACAGTTGTTCATTGCCCGCATGGCACTGGCGGCACGTTCCGTCTCCCCACCCCGGGTTGACCACCACCAGGTCGCCTTCGGACAGGCCCGCCGAACGCGGTACGGCAGAGCCGATTCCGGCCACGCGGCCCGCGACCTCGTGCCCGGGTACGGCCGGGAACTCCATCGGTGCGGCCGGCTGGAAGTAGCCCTCGAGCAACTGGTGGTCGCTGCGGCAGATCCCGGCCGCCGCCACCTTTATCAGGACCTCGCCCGCCCCAGGAGCAGGCACCGGAATCTCCTCGAGCCGCAGCGGCTCATGGTACCCGTGCATTCGGGCCGCTTTCATCAGCACAGCGATCTCCTTCGCTCCACCGGAACATGCGTTGTTCTACCCCGAGTTGCCGGTTCCAAGCGTGCGCGCGTTCCAGGCAAATTACGCGCTTTCGAGGAATTTTTTCACTCGATCAACCGTCAGAACTAGCTACGTTTATCTATTCTCCCAGGTCGGGGCATAGTTGCTGATCGTGATGGTTGCGGAGAGGGTCGAATCTCGGCGAATGATCTGTCGCCCGTTTCGTGGGCGTCATCCTGGCAGTGGATGCAGGGAGATACGGGCTGTGGTATCAGACAGCATGTCCGAGTGGGACGAGACTCTCTACGCGGGTAGCGCCGAGTTCTACGCCACCGGGCGCCTGCCCTATCCGCTGGCGCTTCCCGGGGTTC